>JASJBG010000076.1 GCA_030066625.1 Woeseiaceae bacterium | reverse complement strand
TGCGCTACCTCGGCTGGACCGAGGCCGCCGATCTCATCATCAAGGGCGTCGCCGGTACGATCGCCAACGGCGAGCTGACCTTCGATCTTGCGCGCCTGCGCACGGCCATACGCAAGCCGAAACGCAAGGCGAGGGTGCACGACAAGAAGGAAGTAGAAGAACAGCTCGAGGAGTTGATCCCGGGCGCCCGGCTCGTCGGTACGCGTGGATTCGGCCGCGCCGTCATCCGGCACATGACTGACTAAGGGCTGTTTGCGCCATTGGAACGGGATCCTGTGATCTTCGACCGGGACTGCCGTGCCTGTCCGCGGCTTGCGACGTTTCTCGACGAGGTCGGCGAGCGCTATCCGGATTACTACTGTGGTCCGGTGCCGCCGTTCGGTGCGGCGGACGCGCAGTTCCTGATTGTCGGACTGGCGCCGGGCATGCACGGGGCGAATCGCACCGGCCGGCCGTTCACCGGCGATTACGCCGGGGTGCTTTTGTACGAGACGCTGCACAAGTACGGTTTCAGCTCGGCGCCAAAGTCGGAGTCCGCCGACGACGATCTCGAGCTGCTCGATTGCCGGATCACCAACGCGGTGAAGTGCCTGCCGCCGGACAACAAGCCGGTGGGCGCGGAGATCAACACCTGCAACGGTTTTCTCGCTGCCGAGCTGGCCACGCTGCCGGCGGACGGCATCGTGCTGGCGCTGGGCGGCATCGCTCACCGCGCCGTCGTCAAGGCGCTCGGGCTCAGGCAGGCGGACTTCAAGTTTGCGCACGCCGCGCTGCACGACATCGGCGACTTCCGCATGCTCGACTCGTATCATTGCAGTCGCTACAACACGAACACGGGACGACTGACCGCCGACATGTTCTCGGACGTGTTCCGGCAGGCCAGGTCGCTGATCGACTAAGTGGACGACTCGACGACATTTGACGAAAAGGCCTTCCTAAAGACCCTGACGCACCGGCCGGGCGTGTATCGCATGCTGAACGCGAAACACAAGGTGATCTACGTCGGCAAAGCACGGGACCTGAAGAAGCGCGTGTCGACGTACTTCCAGCGCTCTAAGCAGGAAGCCAAGACCGCGGCGATGATGTCGCTCGTCGACCGTGTCGAGGTCACGGTGACCAATACCGAGGCCGAGGCGTTGCTGCTCGAATACAACCTGATCAAGCAGCACCGGCCGCGCTTCAATGTCCTGCTCCGCGACGACAAGAGCTACCCGTATATCTACGCGTCTACCGAGCATCCTTACCCCAGGCTCCGCTTTCATCGCGGCGCTCGCAAGGGCAAGGGGCGCTACTTCGGGCCGTACCCGAGCGCCGGTGCGGTCCGGCAGACGCTCAACGAGCTGCAGAAGCTGTTCATGATCCGGCCCTGCCGCGACAACTACTTCGCGAATCGCACACGCCCATGCCTGCAGTACCAGATCAGGCGCTGCACGGCGCCCTGCGTCAACCTGATCAGCGAGGAACAGTACGCCCGGGATTTCGAGGCGGCCGTGCAGTTTCTCGAAGGCCGCAACCAGAGCGTGATCGATCGTTTCGTCGAGCGCATGCAGGAAGCGTCCGCGGCACAGGACTACGAGCAGGCGGCGCGTTTTCGAGACCAGATTGCGAAGCTTAAGCGGGTCGAGGCCCGCCAGCTCGTGTCGCGGTCGGCCGGCAAGGACCTGGACATCGTCGGGTTCGCATCCAACGGCGCGATCCATTGCCTGACGATCCTGTTCGTCCGCAACGGTACCGTCATCGGCAGCCGCGATCACTTCCCGAAGTCGCACGGCGAGGTCGACAAGCAGAAACTCGTCAACGCGTTCGTCGCCCAGTACTACCTGGGTCGCGACGCGCCGCGCGAGATCATCCTCGACGTCGAGATCGAGGACCGCGAGGTGCTCGAGGCGGCGCTCCAGGAACGCTGCGAGCACAAGGTGGAGATCCGCAGCCAGGTCCGCGGCGACCGCCTTCGCTGGCTCGACATGGCGCGGACCAACGCCGAGCAGGGGCTGAACCTAAAGGTTGCGAGCAGCGCAACCATCCGCCGGCAGTTCAAGGCGCTGGGCGAGGCTCTAGAGCTCGAGGAACCGCCCGAGCGACTCGAGTGCTTCGACGTGAGCCATACGTCGGGCGAGGCGACCGTGGCGTCCTGTGTCGTGTTCAATACGGCCGGACCGATGAAGAGCGACTACCGCCGCTTCAACCTGAAGCCGGATGCGGCCGGGGACGACTACGGCGCGATGGCCGAGGCGCTGAGGCGCCGCTACGAGCGCGTGCGCAAGGGCGAGGTGCCGATGCCGGACGTGCTGTTCATCGATGGCGGCAAGGGCCAGCTGTCGGCGGCAATGACGGTCCTCGACGAGCTCGAGATGAGCTGGATCAAGGTGGTAGCCATCGCCAAGGGCAGGGCGCGCAAGCCGGGCGCGGAGCGGCTGTTCCTGCCGGGCCAGTCGACGCCGATCCAGCTGCCGCCCGATTCGCCGGCGCTGCTGCTGATCCAGCAGATCCGCGACGAGGCACACCGCTTCGCCATCACCGGCCACCGGCAGCGCCGTGCCAAGGCACGCAAGACATCGGCGCTGGAGGAAATACCCGGCCTGGGGCCCAAAAAGCGCCGCGAGCTGCTGCGCCAGTTTGGTGGCCTCCAGGGGGTCGTCGCGGCGGGAATCGACGATCTCGCGAAAGTCCGCGGTATCAGTCGAACATTGGCTGAAACCATATACAATGACCTCCACGCCGACCAGCCGAACTAGACCTTGAAGACCCTCCGTTGAAGCTCAATCTTGCGAACATCCTGACGCTGTTTCGAATTGCAGCGATCCCCGTCGTGGTAGTGTGTTTTTATGCCCCGTTCGAGAACGCCCGGCCGGTGGCTGCCATTATCTTCGGCATTGCGGCAATTACCGACTTCATTGACGGCTGGGTCGCCCGGAAATTTAACCAGACATCCCGCTTCGGCGAGTTTCTCGACCCCGTGGCCGACAAGCTCATGGTCGTGATCACGCTGGTCATGCTCGTGCAGGCGCAGTCAAGCCTTTGGGAAGACATCATCGCGATGATCATCATTGGCCGGGAAATCACGGTGTCGGCGCTGCGAGAATGGATGGCGATGATGGGCGAGCGGTCAGCCGTCAAGGTACAGTTCTCGGGCAAGCTCAAGACGACCTTCCAGATGTTCGGCATCGCGTTCATGGTCTGGCAGAAGCCGCTGTTCGGGATCGATATCTACCAGGTCGGCTACTACCTGCTGATCGCGGCGGCCGTGCTGACGATCTACTCGATGTTCGCCTACCTGAAGGCCGCATGGCCGTTCATCATGGCGGATGGAGAGCCGGACGCGGCCGGTGCCCCGAACGAGGGAGATAAGCCCGCAGATTCGGCTTGATTTCGCCTTGACAGACCGCATGTAGAGGATACAATTGCCGGCCTTCTGCGGGAATAGCTCAGTTGGTAGAGCGCAACCTTGCCAAGGTTGAGGTCGCCAGTTCGAACCTGGTTTCCCGCTCCAGACACAAAGAAGCCCCTCTTTTGAGGGGCTTTTTTGTGTCTGAAACAGACCAGCTTGACGCCTTGGCGTGTTCGTTCGCCTGTTCCAGTGGTTCATCGCGCCAATTACCCAAATCGAATTCGCTCAGCGGCACCTGGCGCGCTGGGTTTCCCGCTCCAAACGCACATTGATTACGTCCGCCCGTATCTGGCAGGACGGAGACCTCTCTACTAGACTGATTCGGAAAAGAAGCCGTCAACGGTCTTGGGGAGAGCTCATGAAACGCCGTACATTCGTCAAGTCAGCGATCGCAGTTGGGGCATCTGCTGTGTTGCCTGGCTGCAACCAGTCCCGGCCGTTAGCAGGGGGGACACTCGAAGCTGTTACGGGTAGCGGCGAGGAAGTGTCTATCGAGTCGGCCGCCGTCAAGGAGTTCGCCGGAGAACTCAGCGGTAACCTGTACCTGCCAACCGACCAGGGCTACGACACTGCCCGGCAGGTGTGGAATGCCATGATCGACAAGAAGCCGGCACTCATCGCCCAGTGTGCGAGCGTCGACGACATCAAGCACTGTGTCGAGTTCGCGCGCCATCGCGAGCTGCTGGTGGCCGTGAAGGGTGGGGGACACAGCTACCCGGGCAAGTCGACGTGCAACGGCGGCATGATGATCGATGTCTCTCAGCTGCACGCGGTCGACATCGACGCCGATAACCGCGTTGCAACGGTACAGGGTGGCGCTCTGCTCGGCCATCTCGATACGGCATCCATCAAGCAGAACCTCGCAACGACGACCGGCATCGTTTCTCACACCGGCGTCGGCGGCTTCACGCTGGGCGGCGGCATGGGGCGTCTCGACCGAATGCACGGCCTGGCTATCGACAACCTGCTCGGCGCCACCGTGATCACCGCGGACGGTCGCACGGTTCGCGCGAGCGAGGATGAGAACCCGGATCTGTTCTGGGCGCTGCGTGGCGGTGGTGGCAATTTCGGTATCGTCACCGAGTTTGTCTACCGACTGCACCCGTTCGACGATACCGTGTACGGCGGTTTCCTCGAGTACCCGATTGATAAAGCGAAGGAGATGATGACCTTCTTCGCGGAGTTCGAGCAGTCGATGCCTAACGAAGCCAGGGTGGAGCCCTATCTCTACGCTGACGACGGCGAGCGCATATTCGGCTTCAGCGTCTTGTATGCCGGCGACCCGGCGACGGGCGAGACCGTGTTCGCGCCGTTGGTCGCTGCCGGCACTCCGATATTCAACTCGCTGGACGTTGGCAGCTATTCAGAAATACAGACGATGCTCGACGGGGAACTCGGGCATGGGCAGCTGAACTACCTCAAGTCGGGTTTCATCGTCGAGTTGACGCCCGAGTTCATCGATGCGTTCGTCGACAACTTCGAAGGTGATCCGACTCCGAACGTGTGGTTCCAGCACCTCGGAGGCACGACGTCCCAGGTGGGCGGCGACGCGACGGCATACGCACACCGTGACGTTCGCTTTAACCTCGGCATCGATAGCGTATTCACGGATGCGTCAGAGACGGAGGCGCGAATTGCTGCCGTCCGGCGCTACTACGCAGCCATGGCGCCTTTCATGAAAGGCTACTACACGAACCTCAACGACGAGGGAGCGCAGAAGACCTGGGGCAACTACGGGCCGAACTACCCGAGGCTGGCCAAGGTTAAGGCCGAGTACGACCCGAGTAACCTGTTCCGGCTGAATGCCAATATCGAACCGGCTGCGTAGTTATTCCGGCCTAGTCCAATGGTCAGCTTGTGGCGAAGTGGGCCAATGCCGGATTGAAGCATCCGGACCAGTCAATTCAGTAACCAGACAAGCCTTGGGCAGAGCGCCATGCTTCACTGTCTCCACTTGGCTACGCAATGGAGACTCCGATGGGTTACCCCAAGCTGACTGTCGCCCTGATTCTTACACTGACTGTCTGTGGTCCAGCCTCTGCGCAAGTATCGCCGGAGCAAATGCCCAAACTATTCAATGTTGTGCGTACGTATGAGTGCGGCGACTATGACTGGCTTGGCGAGAAAATGGACGGCCGGCCCTACATTACGATCACGGTGTATGACTCTAGAGATTTTCTCGGTATGAACTTGGCCGCCGTGAAGGTGGGTACCGAGACTCTCGGTGGGCAAGCCAATCAAGCCGGCCTGGAATACCGCGTGGATTTCGCTAGCGACTGGCCGGAGGGCGACGAGGGTTTTGCGTACGCGATCGTCATAAAAAACAGTGGTCAATCAAATTACTATGACTTCACTTTGGAAAGCCGTACAGGTCCAAAGCAAAGTCTATTCTGCCGATTGAAAGAGGGTGGTCGGCGATGAAGGCCAGTTACTCGCCGTTGCCGTTGCCGTTACGGCTGATACCCAGGCGTTTCATCTTCGAACGCAGGGTGCTCGACGGGATACCGAGCGCCGCGGCGGCGCCGTCGCTGCCCGAAATCTTCCAGTCGACCTGTTCGAGGACGGTCAGGATGTAGGTGCGTTCGATGTCGTGAAGATCCGTTCCGGTCGTCGCCCCCAGGTCGATTTCTTTCTGTGTAGACCGTGCCGCCCAGCGGATCGGGTCAGCGAGTTCCAGCACCTCGCCGCTGCTGGATATCATCGCTCGCTCAATCGTGCTCTCGAGTTCGCGGACGTTGCCGGGCCAGTCGTAGTCAGCAAGGTCTCGAAGCATCCGTGCCGATATCGAGCGGATGTCCTTGTTCAGGCGTTTCGAGTGTTTGAGCACGAAGTGCTCGGCAAGCGCGGGTATGTCCGAGGTGCGATCACGGAGCGGCGGCAGGTGAATCGGGAAGCTCGAAATGCGGAAGTACAGGTCGGCGCGGAACTCGCCGGCCTTGATGCTCTCCTCGAGATTGCGGTTGGTCGCAGCAAGTAGGCGCACGTCGGCGTGCATGGTCTCGACGCCGCCGAGACGTTCGAACTCGCCGGTCTGCAACACGCGCAGCAGTTTCGCCTGCAGGTCGAGCGGCAGCTCACCAATCTCGTCCAGGAAAATCGTGCCACCTTCCGCAATTTCGAAGCGGCCACGGCGTACGTTATCCGCACCCGTGAATGCGCCTTTCTCGTGGCCGAACAGCTCGCTTTCGATCAGGTTGGCTGGCAGGGCGGGGCAGTTGACGCTCACCATCGGTCCGTCGCTGCGTGCGCTGAGCTTGTGTATGGCGCGCGCGATCAGTTCCTTGCCGGTGCCGGTCTCGCCCGTAATTAGGACGGCGACGTCCGTGGGTGCAACCTTCTCGACGGCCTGCAGGCAGCGCGTGAGGCCTTCGTCCTCGCCGACGATCTCATCGAAGCCGTGCGCGAGCTTGATCGTCTCACGCAGGTAGAGATTCTCTTCCTCGAGCTGGTCACGAAGTTGGCGAATCTCGATCATCGCGGACGCCCGGGCGATAGCGCCGCCTGCCGCCTCCGCAACGAGACGAAGCTCGGCCTGCGTTTCGGGTGACCATGCGGTACGCCGCGAGCGGGTCGCGAAAAAGCAGGCACCTTTGCGGTTGTCGATCAGCAGCGGTATCGCCAGCAGCGACTGGTAGCCGACACGCTGGAATGCCTTGCGGTCTCGATTCGCCGAATCCGGGATGTAGCTGACGTCGTCGATCGTCACGGTGTCGCCGGCCATGAGCTGCTGGCAAGTCCAGGGAATCGACGACTGGTTCAGGTCCGTCTGCTTGACGGGCGCGACGCGCGACCAGCGATTCGAGACTTCGAGTAGTTCGTCCTCGCCGCACCATGCGACGAGAATTTCGTCGAGGCCGTAGCGCTTGCCGATTGCAGCGAGGCCTTCCTTGAGCGGCTTGGCGACTGCCTCCGGCTCGGCGCGGATGAGATCCGATGACAGGCTCGCAAGCAGGCCCTGGAAGTCGGCACGACGGCGGATCTCGTCCTCGGCCGCCTTCCGCTCGGTGATGTCGTGGACGGTACCGGCCATGCGCACTGGTTCGCCTTTCTTGTCGAAGGTCACCTCGGCACGCTCGTGCACGATGCGTTCGGTGCCGTCGGGCCGTACGATGCGGTGGTCGATGGAGTAGGGCTCTTCATTGGCTAGCGCCTTGCGAACGGCGTCGTTCACCGGGCCACGGTCTTCGGGGTGTACGTGGTCCAGGAACGCCTCGTACGTTGCCTCGAAGCTACGAGGGTCCAGCTGGAACAGGCGGTACACCTCCGCAGACCACCACAGCTCGTTGGTGTCGATGTCCCACTCCCAGTTGCCGATGCTCGCGATGCGCTGCGCTTCCTGCAGTCGGCCCTGGACGGTGTGGATTTCCTCAGCATGCCGAACTCTCGCCGCCTGGCGTATGCGTGCCGCCTGGCCGCGAACGGCGCCGGCCAGCAAGGCACTCAACGTCAGCACGTAAACGAGATACGCGAACGGGGAGTTCCACCAGGCTGGTGTGATGGTCAGGCCAAGGGTTGCATCCGCCTCACTCCAGATGCCGTTGTAGTTCGCTGCGCGTACGCGGAACGTGTAGTCGCCGTGGGCGAGGTTGTTATAGCTGGCGTAGCGGCGGGTGCCGGCATCGATCCATTCCTCGTCGACGCCGTCGAGCCTGTACATGAACCGGTTCTTGCCGGGAGCGGCGAAGTCGAGCGCCGCGAACTCGAAGCCGACGACGTCCTGGTCGTGCGTCAGCTCGATGCTCGTATCGTTGTCGATGACGAGGTCGAGCGGTTCGTTGAATGTGAGGACGGACGAAATGACGACCGGCGGCGGCGTCTGGTTGCCATTGAGGCTGCCGGGCTGGAACGCGTTGAAGCCGTTCATGCCGCCGAAGAAAAGCTCGCCATTGGCGGCCCGGTAGCCGGCGGCGAGGTTGAACTCGTAGCCCTGCAGGCCGTGGCTCGTGTCGTAGTTGCGAAACTCGAGCGTATCGACGTCGAGCCGCGACAGGCCGCGTGCCGAGCTGAGCCAGAGATGACCGGCCGAATCCCACTGGCCGCTGTAAACGGTCGAACTGGGCAGGCCGTCGATCTCCGTCAGGTGGTCGAAGCTGGCCTCGCCGCGTTCGCGTGCATCGCGAGGCCAGCGATTCAGGCCGAGACCTTTCACACCGATCCACAGGTCGCCGCGGACGTCTTCCTGCAGCATGTAGATCTCGTCGCCCGCGAGGCCGTCCGCCGCGGTGAAGCGGGCGAAGGTACCGGACGCCGGGTCATAGCGGTTCAGTCCGCCGCCGTAGGTGCCGGCCCAGAGCACGCCGGCGCTGTCCTCGAAAAGCACGAGGACTCGATCATTGCTCAGGCTGTCAGCCTGTTCGGGATCATGTCGAAAATGCCGGAACGTGCCGGTGGCGCGATCGAGCAGGTTCAGCCCGCCGCCGAAGGTCGCGACCCAGAGGTCGCCGTTGCGGCCCTCGAGTACGTAGGTAACGCCATCAGCGCTCAGCGAGTCCGGATCCTCCGGGTCGTGCCGGAAACGCACGATTTCGCCGGACTCGAGGTCGATGCGATTGAGACCTGCCGCGCGCATCCCGGCCCAGGCGGCACCCCGGCTGACGTGCAGCGCCATGACGCGGTCGCCGGACAGCGTGGCAGAGTCGGCGGGATCGTGGCGCAGCACGCTGAAGCGGCCGCTGGGACGGTCCAGGACGCTGATACCGCCGCCGAAGGTGCCGACCCAGATGCGCCCCGTCGGATCCTCCGCGAACGTGGTAACGGTGTTCTCGGAGAGGCTGTACTCGTCGCCGGCTTCGTGACGGAAGTGCAGCATCGCCCGTGTCGCCGGATTCCAGCGACACAGGCCGTCGTAGGAGCCGATCCAGAGGACGCCGGCCCGGTCCTGGAACAGCGACATGATCGTGTCGTGGGACAGGCTGTACGGGTTACCAGGGTCCGCCACGTAGCGATCGAAGCTGCGCGACACGGGGTTCCAGGCGTTGAGTCCGCCCAGCGTGCCCACCCACAGAACGCCGGCGTTGTCCTCGAAAATCGTCGTGACCCGATCGTGGCTCAGGCTCGACGGGTCGTCGGCCGCGTGCCGAAATCGCTCGAAGCGGTCGCTGCCGCGGTCATAACGATTGAGCCCGCCGGCCTCGGTGCCGATCCACAGGTTGCCCTGCCGATCGATGAACAGCGCACGCAGCCGATCGTCACTCAGCGAATAAGGATCGTTCGCGTCGTGCCGATAGCTCGTGAAGCGACCGCTGTCGCGATCGAGCCGCGAGAGCCCGGTGTCCGTCGCGATCCAGAGCGAGCCGTCGACGCTTTCGGCCATGCCCCAGACGCTACCGCCGGCAAGCGTCGTGCCATCGGCCGGATCGGCAGGGTAGTGCACGAAGGAACCGGTCGCTGCATCGAAACGATCGAGGCCGGATCCGTCGGTACCGATCCAGAGCGCACCCTCACTGTCCTCGAAGAGAACGCGAACGCGATTGTCGGCGAGCGAGTTCTCGTCTGCCGGGTCATGCATGAAGTTTGTGAACGTCTCGCTCGCAGCGTCGTAGCGCGACAGGCCGCCCGCGTCGGTGCCGACCCATAGCGTGCCATCGCTACTGACGAGCAATGTCCTGATCGATTCGTCCGAGATGGAACCCGGGTCCGCGGGATCGTGCGCGAATACCGTGAAGGTATAGCCGTCCCAGCGATTCAGGCCTTCCTGCGTGCCGAACCACATGAAGCCCTTTGCGTCCTGCTCGATCGCGTAGACAAACGCCTGCGACAGCCCGTCGGCACGCGACAGGTGTTCGAAGCGCATGCTGCGCGAATCCGCGGCGGACAGCAGCGGCGTGAGCAGCAGTGTCGCGCCGAGCAGCCACCGCCGGGCTATGCCCGCCAGGCGTTGTGCGTCATTTGCCATTTTGTTGTTGTTGTTTTGTCTTGCTGTCTATTCTTGTTCGACCCAGACGTTGATCGATACCGAGTCGTTCCAGAGCATGCCGTCATTCCAGAGCATGCCATCGTTCCAGAGCATGCCGTCATTCCAGAGCATGCCGTCGTTCCAAAGCATGCCGTCGTTCCAGAGCATGCCCCCGCTAAACAGGTACCCGTTCGGAGATGCGTTGAAGCTGCCGTTCCAACTGTGGCCGGAAACGGTCTCGATGTAGTAGTTGCCGGTTGCGTCCCGGTTGGCCGGGCCGCGGTAGTGCGTGGTGCCGGCCAGGTCGGCATTGACGTCAAGGCCGACGTTGGCACAGTCGTACGTGGTGCCGTTGACCGCGGCCTCGGCATCGACCATGCCCGCACCCTGCTGAAAGACGCTGTAGGCCATCTGGCCTTCAGCATTCAGCGCGGGCCGCGCCGTTTGCATCAGCTTGCACTTGACCTGGTCGGGGTTCAGCCAGGGCTGCGCCTCGAGCAGCAAGGCCGCGGCGCCGCTTACGACCGCTGTGGCCTGCGAGGTGCCCGACATCGTGTAGTACGCGTCGCCGTCGTGGAAGTGCGGATAGTCCGTGGCGATCTTGTTGTTCTTTTCCATCATGCCGCGGACGTGACCGCCCGGTGCGACGACCTCCGGCTTGACGAAGGCCTCTATCGTCGGACCAGCCGATGAAAACGAGGCGAGAGTGTCATCCGTCCAGTCGCCCGGCGAGACGCTATCGGTCATGGCGCCGACCGTGATCACGTAGGGCACGTTGCCGGGTGCGCCGATGGTCATTGGCGCCGGCCCCGTATTGCCGGCCGATGCAACGACGACAAGCCCGTCTCGCCACATGGCCATGACCGCCTGGTTCAGCGGGTCGTCCCAGTAAAACGAGCTTGGCTCCGCGCTAAAGGACAGGTTGACGACCCGAATGCCATACGTGTCCTTGTTGGCGACCACCCAGTCGATGGCCCGAATGGCGTTGGCGTAGGTGCCTATGCCGTCCCTGTCAAACGCCTTTACCGCGACAAGGTCCACGTCGGGAGCAACGCCGTTGTACTCGCTGTCCTTGTGGCGGCTGCTCAGGAGGACGCTCGCGATGTGGCTGCCGTGGCCGTTCTTGTCGCTGTTGAATTTATTGTCGCGGCTCTGGTCATCGATCGCGTCGTAGTGAGCGACGATGCGTTCGGTACCGTTGGACCCTTTTTCCAGCAGGTATTTGGACTTGCCGTCTTTGGCCCAGATGCCGGTATCGATGACGGCCACGCCGACGCCGGCGCCGGTATAGCCGGCCCAGTGCAACGCGTCAGCGCCGACAAGGCTGGCGATGTAGGTTCGCTTGGCATCAGTGTCGCTGTCGCCCTCGAAGGGCAGGGGCGGCGGAAGGGGGTAGTCGATGGTGCAGCCCTCACCGAAGAACAGGCGAATCTCGTAGTCTTCCTGATTGGTGCTGACATCCTCGTTGTAGTCGACCTCGATGTACTTGCTCTCACCCGGGGCGAGCTTCACGGTGTTGTCGGCGACTTCCATGGTGGCAAGATCGAACGTGGCACTGACGCCCTTCTTCTCACCGCTGTAGAGGCTGTTATTCGCGAATCGCAGCCGTTCCAGTCTTTTGTTTTTCTTGGGCCAGAAGACCGTGATGTCGGACAGGTATAAATCGGCGGTGCCGTTATTCGTCACCAACCATTGGATCTCATCTTCCCCGAAGACAAGGTCCCGAGCCGCGGAAAGATCGCAGTTGGCGTTCGTATCGACGCCGACACTGCGATCCTCGTAAACCCGGCGGACACCCTCGGCCTCCCGCAGTGCGATGACCTGTCGCTCGCTCAGCCGCGCGCCGACCGAGTTGATGATGCCGAGTTCGTGTGTCACCTCGCCGTCCAGCCCTTCGACCGCGGCGCGGGCCTGCTCGAGGCTCGCGGCCTGGACGATATAGCTGTGGCGGTCGGGGACGTCCCAGTTGGACATCGCGAATCCTGCTACGCAGACAATCACCAGGACATAGAAGATCGTTCGAACTCGCATCATGCGCTCCGAGAAATAGGAAGAATTGAAGTGACCGCGCCGGGGCGGAATGCAGATTCGAGTCTGTGAAGGGGGCCGTTCGCCTCGACGGACGAATTCTGAGTGTGCTTGGCGCCGATCCTGAGCAGGTTTGCAGACCCGGTTGGTATTTTTGTTGGCCGGGACTCTAGCAAATCATTGGTTGTTTTC
Source organism: Woeseiaceae bacterium (assembly GCA_030066625.1). Classification (GTDB taxonomy): domain Bacteria; phylum Pseudomonadota; class Gammaproteobacteria; order Steroidobacterales; family Woeseiaceae; genus UBA1847. The sequence goes on along the minus strand of JASJBG010000076.1, from coordinate 1,066 downwards.
CAGCGCTGGGCCGTGTTCGGCGACCGCGCGTAACCCTCGGGAAGTCCTGAAATTATCGGTCAGCGAGATCGCTCAACGGGCCAATTGGACACGATATGGGCGCTCTGTCCCAAGCACGGTTTTCCAGTAAGTGGGTGCACCATTTTTGGTCAATAGATTCATCGGTAACTTCCCGGCCGGGAAGCCGGGAAATCACCGTGTCGGCGTGCCCGAAAACCTTCCGGCATCGCCTTGATTGCGCTACTACTGCGCAACATCCGCGCGGCTAGCGACGTCGCGCACGGATCGCCATGTCGTCATCGGGTCGATCGCCATGTGTCGGGCCGTACCCATCATGCCGCCGGACAGTCGCTGCATGCGCTCGACAGATTCGGTGTCAGACAGGCCTAGATTTCGATACAGGCGAGTCGACGCATCGACGAGGAGTTCATAGTCCCACTCCAGCTCGGCGACGTCCCAATCGTCGCTCGCGCAGTTCTCGAGTACGTAGTGGACAAGCCCATGCAGGCTCGCAGCGCTGTCCGCGAGCCGGCGCAGTCGTTCGGGATCGTCGACGGCGGCACCTTCCAGGACGTGTGGCGCCGAGGCAAGAGCCCGCGCCCAGTTGTTGACTGCGTCGAACGAGTGGGTGTTTGCGTGCATGCTGCTACTCCCGATTTTCGAACCGGTGAATAGCTTATGCAGCCGGGCGGCGGCGGTATTGGCCGCTTACCTCGTGATCTGGTCCTTTGACGGCGGCTCGTCCGCGGAGAAGCTCATCGACGCGGTCACGAACAGCAAATAGACGGAATAGGCCGCCAGCGCCGCAAGCAGCGCGATAACGGCGATCCTCCTTAGTCGCTCGAACTTGCTCAACGGGTAGCGTCCTCTCGCACTGCCGTTTGAACCCCCTTGCTTTGCTTGTTTTTGCAGGCCGAAAAGGCCCTGTCAAAAGATTGCGATGGGGATCTGCTCGGATTCGAGCAGGTTCAGTGACTCGCGAATTGCGCATCGGCAGCGCAAGTGCGGATACTTTCACAATTAACCAATCCGTAAGTTACTGACAGCGAAAGAAGGCAAAACAAAC
>JASJBG010000009.1 GCA_030066625.1 Woeseiaceae bacterium | reverse complement strand
GAAGCTCAAGTTGACGAAGCCGGACCCACGGCCGATAAACGAGTTGATGCTCGTGAGCCTCGGCGTGTTCTGGAGCACCGCTTCCTGCGGCTCGACGAAGTTGGCCTCCATCTCCTCCGGTGCCGCGGCGCGCCAGAAGTTGGCGATCGAGACCTGCGGTTCCTCGATGGTCGGCAACAGCTGGATAGGCAGCTTCGCAATGGAAGTCAGCCCGAAAAGTGCTACGAGCGCGACGGCGACAGCTACGGACGGCCAGTGACGCGTGCTCAGGTCGGTCAGGTTCATTGTTGTCGACCTCGGAATCCCCGTTTGTGTGACCGCGTCGCCGGGTTAGTCCTTGCGCCGGCGGCCGACGGGACGAGTCGGCAAACAGAGCGAAAAGACCCCTGCCCACGAGCGGGAGTCCTTCTTAGATGCAACGGAGGGGAAAAACGTTTCGCTTTTGGACGCAGTCTATGTAGACAAAACGCGGCTTAGAACCAAACGCTATAAGTCTGCGGGAGATTCGGCCGATTGCCGCCCGGCCGGCCGCATCAGCGCTCGCGCGGAATAGGCTCGTCGAGCATCAGCGCGCGCACGAAGCGCACCGGCGGCGAGCCGTAGGACAGCAGCTGGTCGTGATAGCGTCGCAGCGTGAACTCGTCGCCCCAGGTGGCTTCGATGTCTTTTCGCAGCTCGGCGTGTTCCTGGTAGCCGACGAAGTAGGTCGACAACTGTGCGGAGGTGAGCTGCGCGCGCACCCACTTGCCGGCCGCTTCGCGTTCTTCCTGGAAGCCGCCCTCGATCATGAGCTTCATGGCCTCATCGCGGGTCATGCCGTCCACGTGGATCGCGGAATCAATGATCGCGTTGGTCACGGCGCGCAGGTACCACTTCAGGTTGATGAGCCGCATTAGCGGATCGCGGTCGAGATAACCCTCGTCGATCATCACGCGTTCCGCGTATACGGCCCAGCCTTCGACGAACGGCCCGGACCAGAGGACGCTGCGCAGCTCCGACGGATAGCGGTTGCTGAGCGCAAGCTGCAGGTAGTGTCCCGGCACGCCTTCGTGGATGGTGAGGTCCTGCATCGAATACAAGTTGTATTCGCGCAGGAAGGACTGGACCTGCGTCTCGGTCCAGTCTTCGGGCAGCGGTGAGACGGCGTAGAAGGCACTCTGCTCACGATCGAGCGGACCCGGCGGGTCGAGATAGGCAAACGTGACACCGCGCTGAAACTCGGGCATTACGATCACGGCGACCGGTTCGTCGGGCATCGTCACGATGTTCTTCTCGACGACGAAGTCCGAAGCCTGCGCCAACTGCTCGCGCGCAATCTCGACGATGCCGTCTCGCGGCGGCAGCTCCTGGTAAGCGCGCTCGAGCGCAGCGCGGATGATCGCCTGCTTGTAGGTCTCGTCGGGCTCGTCAGGAAACGCCGTATACGGATGCGCGCTCCGGTAGACCTCCTTCGCGATCTCGTACATTTCGTTGCGGACGGCTTCGTACGCGCTCTCGGCGCGCGCGAGAATCTCGCGCCGCGACAGCGGCGAATTCAGCGCAAAGGCCAGCTTCTGGTCGTAGAGTTCGGCACCTATACGAAAGTCGCCGTTTGCGCGCGGCTTGAGCTCTTCCTCGAGCCAGGTCTGGTGCAGCGCTACCGCATCGCGCGCGGTTTCGATCGCAGCCTCGAGGCGTTCGCGCTCGCCGGCGTCGAGGGTGTCCATGGCCGGGATGACCATCGTGTCGATGATCGACAGGATGCCAGGGTTCTGTTTGATCGCGGTCTCGGCATGAATCTTCGGGACGCGATGCGGTTCCAGCGACCGCCGTGCCTGCTCGAGATAGCGCGGCAGGGCCTCGAGCCGTGCGGCGACGTTGTTCAGGCGCGTGTCGACGGGCGCGAAATCGCGCGCCATGAGGCCGTAGATACTGCTGCCGGCCGTGTTCACGTATACGAGCGGATTCCACGCCCACTCTTCGAGCGTATCAAGCCACCAGAGTGACGACTCGACCTGGTTGGAGAGCATCGCGGCATCGACCTGGTTGGCCCGCGACAGTGCGTCGCGATCGATGTCGGCCAGCGCCGAGCGGAAGCCCTTGAGAAGTTCGCGGCGGGCATCACGTCCGGCGGCGCCGGCTTCGTCAAGGCGGTCGTCGGCTGAGTGATCGCCGATCTGCGTCGCGTTAACGGGTGAGAGGACCGGCAGGTCGGCGAGGTACTGCTCGGCGATGGCCGCGAATCGCGCATCCTCGTCGCTTTCGGCGTGCGCTCCCAATGCAATGCCGAAGGCAATACCGATAGCGATGATCGCCAGAACCTGCTTCATAAATCGTACTCCGCACCGCGTTTTCCGGGCCGACGATAGCATGGTCGTTGATTGGCGGCAGCTGTAATATCGCCGTATGTGCAACGCTTTTTCCCGCACGCTCGGGACGACGTTCATCGTCCTCTGGCTGAGTGCCGCGGCCTTCGCAGAGACCGCGGGCGTACCCGCCTATGTGCTTAAGTTGCCGGACACCGTGCAGGACGTTTTCGTCGCGGACACCGGTGCTTCAACCATGTATCGCTTCGAGCGCGTTGGCGATGCGCTCGTGCAGGCCGGTGAGGACTACATCTCCATCGGCCAGAAAGGTGTGGGCAAGGAGCGCGCCTGGGACCGGCGCACGCCGCTCGGGATCTACTTCGTCGTCGACCAGCTGGACACGGAACGAATGCACGACAAGTACGGCATTACGGCGTTTCCACTCGACTATCCGAACGAATGGGACCGATTGAACCGGCGCACCGGGGACGGCATCTGGGTGCACGGCGTGCTGCCAGGCGGCGAGCGTCGGCCACCCTTCGATACCGACGGCTGTATCGCGCTGCCGAACGAGGACCTTGCGAGGCTGGAGGAACGCTTCGTGCCTCTCGTGACGCCTGTCATCGTGACGCGAGCCGTCGAATGGGCTGACCCGGAACAGGTCGGCCGGCTGCGCGACGGGCTGCTGGCTGCGCTGGAGAATTGGTCAGGGAGTGTGCAGAGCGGCGACCTGCACGCCTATCTTTCAATGTACGCGAACGACTTCAGCTACCGTGGAATGACGCTCGGCAACTGGGCCGCGCTGCGCTTCAGGAACTTCGAAGAACGAGGCCCCGTCGACATCGTGCTGAGCGATATCCTGATCATGGCCGACCCTGAAGAACAGGGCCTGTACCTCAGTCGCTTCCGGCAGTCGCTCGGGGGCCGCGAGACGACGAAGCGCCTCTACTGGCGGCAGGATATGACCGGCGACTGGAAGATCGTCGCCGAGGACAGCGGTTAGCCGGCTACCTTGCGCTCTCGCGGACGACCAGTTCGTCGATGACTTCGATCAGGTTCGGGTAGCTGCCGGCCTCGGCGCCTCCCGTCCGATACTTGCCATTGACGATGATCGCGGGAACGCCCGACACGCCGTAACGACGCGCGAGATCGGCAGCCTTGCGGAGCTGCTGTGCGACTTCGAACGAGTTCCAGGCCTTGTTGAAATCCTCTTCGCTGACGCCGAAGCGGGCGAAGTGGCGAACAATGGCATCCTCGGTCAGGAGGCGATTACCGCGGTTGTGGAACTCCTCGAAGACGGAGGCCCGGAACGCGTGCGGATCCTTAATCGCGCCGTTACGCACGAGGGCTTCTTCGGTGTAGAAGAGCTGTGCGTGCGTACGCAGGACCTGGTTCCACATCGCGGGTACGCGGACGAAGCGCACGGATGCAGGCTTGCCGGTCTTTTCCCATTCGTTGATGTAGGGCTCGAAGTCGAAGCAGTGAGCGCAGCCGTACCAGAAGAACTCGGCTACCTCGATCTTGTCGGCACCGCCGACTGTCGGCTGCGTGGGCACTAAGCGCGTGTAGTGCTCGCCTTCACGGTACTTGTAGTCGATCGTCTGTGCCGGCGTCTCGGCGCGCGCGAGCACGATGGCTTCGTCGGCGCTTTCCTCGGCGTCCGCCGCCGATTCCTCGACGACCTCGAGGGTGTCGTCCGTCGCTTCCTCGACGGCTTCGTCGTCGCTTGCGATCTCGGTCTCGACCGGCTGTTCGTCGGCCGCAACGTCTTCTTCGACGGCCGCGGGCGGCGCTTCCTTGCCGCAGGCGGCCAACAGCGTGACAAGCGCGAAGGTCGCGGCGAGTTTGGTCAGTTCGGCGTATTTCATTACTTCAGTCCCTGCACGTAAGAGGCAAGCGCCTGGATGTCCTCGGGTGTGAGTCGCTGCGCGATCGTCTCCATGATCTGGACCTGCGCGTCGGCCTTTCGTTCACCCGACGCATAGTCTGCGAGCGTTTTGGCGGTATAGGCGGCGTGCTGACCATTCAGTGCCGGGTATGCTGCGCCCGGGTTACCGCGACCGGCAGGGCCGTGGCATGCGATGCAGGCAGGGACGCCATTGTCGTTATTGCCACCGATGTACAGGGCACGACCACGATCGACGAGACTCGGATCCGACACTGCCTGCGCGACGGCGGGCATGCTCTCGTAATAGACCGCAAGGTCCTTCATGTCCTGTTCGGACAGCATCATCGCCTGGCTGGTCATCAGCGCATTAACGCGGCGGCCTTCCTTGAAGTTCGCGAGCTGCTGCACGATGTACGGCGCGCCCTGGCCAGCGAGATTGGGCCACAGCGGATTGGCACTGTTACCCTCGGCGCCGTGGCAGGCTGCGCAAGTGATGGACCTGCCCTTGCCGGCTTCGGCATCGCCTTCGACAAGGCTGTCGGCGTAAACCGCCGGCGTTGCCAGGAGCCAGGTTACTGCGGCGAGCAACGAGAAACGCATGGTCTTCATAGTCCTTAAACCGTTATTTTGAGCCGTTCGATCCGGTCAATGGGCGAGCCATCGTGACCGGGAGTTGTCGGAATTGCGCCCTTGAACCCGTGGCGCCGGGTATGATTCACGGCCGGAAATTATACACATAAAGCAAGGCTCGTACGTCAATGTCTCAGTACCCCGATGCCGCTTTTTTGACCAGTGCCAACGCCGTGAGCCAGTTCGTGGAGGACAGCGGCGTGGAGGTCGCCGTGGCAGGTCGCTCCAACGCCGGCAAGTCGAGCGCGATCAACGTGATCGTCAATCGGCGCCAGTTCGCACGCACGTCCAAGACACCGGGCCGCACCCAGCTCATCAATTTCTTCCACCTCCGCGAGGGCCAGAGGCTCGTCGACCTGCCGGGCTATGGATTCGCGAAGGTCTCCGACAAGATGCGGCGCCACTGGGGCGAGCTGATTCAGGATTATTTCAAACGCCGCCGGTCGCTCAAGGGGCTGATCGTCGTGGTCGACATCCGCCGGCGCCTGACCGACTTCGATCGACAGATGGTCGACTTCGCGGAGTCCGTCGACCTGCCCGTGCACGTACTGCTGACCAAGAGTGACAAACTCAAGCGCGGCCAGGCCGCAACCGCGCTGCTGGAGGTCAGGAAGGCGCTCGGAGAGCGCGCCAGCGTGCAGCTGTTTTCGGCGACCAAGCGCGATGGCGAGGACGAAGCGCGCCGCCACCTGGAAGCCATGCTCGCTGCCGGGAGCGGGTAGACCATAAAAAAACCCCGGGCGGTGCGGGTACACGACCGGGGCGAGAAGAAGCAACCGGCTTGGGGTCACCGTGTTGCACGCCTGTTTAGGGAGGTAAACAGGCGAGTGGCTTACGCACTCAGTAAGTCAGAGTCTAGATCGCCGCAGAAGTTCCCGGCGACACGCAAATATCTGAAAAAACGCGACTTTTAGCTTAGAACGATTCCGGCGCGGGGCGCCGGCCGGGCCTGAGGCTAGTGGGCTTCGTCCCAGTTGTCGCCGATCCCGGCGTCGACCGCGAGCGGCACGGAGAGCTCCGCCGCGGCGCTCATGAGCCCGACGATGGCCTCGCGGACCGTATCGAGCTCTGCTTCAGGCACCTCGAACACGAGTTCGTCATGCACCTGCATGATCATGCGCGTGCCCGTGTCCTCGCTGCCCAGCCAGGCGTGCACGGCGATCATTGCCCGCTTGATGATGTCGGCCGCGGTGCCCTGCATCGGTGCGTTGATCGCCGAACGCTCCGCGTACTGGCGTCGCTGGTAGTTGCGCGCGTTGATTTCGGGGAGGTACAGGCGGCGGCCGAAAACCGTTTCCACGTAGCCCTCGACACGCGCCTGCTCACGCGTACCGTCCATGAAGGCCTTGACGCCCGGGTATCGGTCGAAATAAAGATCGACGTAGTCCTGTGCCTCGCCGCGCGAGATGCCCAGCTGCTTGCCAAGGCCGAACGCGGACATCCCGTACATGAGGCCGAAATTGATGGCCTTCGCAGAACGCCGCTGGTCGTCACTGACCGTGTCGAGCGTTTCTCCGAACACTTCGGCCGCGGTCGCCCGGTGGATGTCCTGGCCCTCCGCGAACGCTTTCAGGAGACCGGCATCGGCCGACAGGTGGGCCATGATCCTGAGCTCGATCTGCGAGTAGTCCGCCGCGAGGAGCTTGAAACCGTCCGGCGGCACGAACGCCTGGCGAATACGCCGGCCCTCCGGGGTGCGAATCGGGATGTTTTGCAGGTTCGGGTCCGCCGATGACAGCCGGCCCGTGGCCGCCACGGCCTGGTGATAGGACGTGTGTACCCGACCCGTCTCTGTCGAGATCTGCTGCGGCAGCTTGTCCGTGTAGGTGCTCTTCAGCTTGCTGACGCTTCGGTAGTCCATGATGACCCGGGGCAGGTCGTAGTCGTGCGCGAGTTCGGCGAGCACGTCCTCGGCGGTCGACGGCTGGCCCTTCGGCGTCTTGCGAATGACGGGCAGGTCGAGCCTGTCGAAGAGGATCTCCTGCAGCTGTTTCGGCGAGCCCAGGTTGAACGGACCGCCGGCCAGCTCGTGGGCCTCGGCCTCGAGCTCGAGCATCTTCGCGGCCAGCTCCTGCCCCTGCTTGCCGAGCATCTTGCGGTCGACGAGCACGCCGGTCTCCTCCATCGACAGCAGCACCCTGACGAGCGGCTGTTCGATCTCCTCGTAGACCCGCTTCAGCGAGGCTTGCTTGCCGAGCTCGGCCCAGAGCCTTTCGTGCAGCCTGAGCGTGATATCGGCGTCCTCTGCCGCGTAGTGCCCGGCCGTGTCGATATCGACCTGGTTGAACGTGAGCTGCTTTGCGCCCTTGCCGGCCACATCCTCGTAGTGAGTCGTGTCCACGCCGAGATAGTGCTTCGCGGTCGAATCCATGTCGTGGCGGGTCGCCACGCTGTTGAGCACGTAGGACTCCAGCATGGAGTCGTACGCCATACCCGCAAGTGCGATGCCGTAGCGGGCGAAGATGTGAGCGTCGTACTTCAGGTGGTGGCCGACCTTTCTGCGGTCGCCGTCCTCGAGCCAGGGCTTGAGCACGGCAAGCACCTCGTCGCGATCGAGTTGGTCCGGTGCCCCCGGATAATCGTGTGCCACCGGGATGTAGGCGGCGGCTCCTGCCTCGACGGACAGCGAGATTCCGACGAGCTCGGCATCCATGTAATTGACGCTGGTCGTCTCGGTGTCGACGGCGACGAGTTCCGCGCTGGCGATTTTGTCGAGCCACGCGTCGAGACGCTGCCGGTCGGTGATGATCTCGTAGTCGACGTCCTCGATGGTCTCGCCCGCAGGCGCAGGTTCGGCGGGGCCTTCGTCCAGCTGCCGGAGCAGCGTGCGCAGCTCGTAGTGACTGTAGATCTTCCGCAGCGCCGGCACGTCGGCGGGTGTCACCTGAAGGTCATCGACGCTTACGTCGAGGTCGACATCGCGGCGAATCTCAGCGAGTTCGCGGGACAGTTCCAGATCCGCGATGCTGTCGCGCAGGCTCTCCCCGACCTTGCCCTTGATCTCGTCCGCATGCTTGATGATGCCGTCCGCGCTCTCGTAAAGATTGAGCCATTTCGCGGCCGTCTTCGCACCAACCTTCGGCACGCCCGGGATGTTGTCCGAGCTGTCGCCGACCAGGCCGAGGTAGTCGACGATCTGTTCCGGCCAGACATCGAACTTCGCCTTGACGCCGTCGCGGTCCATGGTGGTCTCGGACATCGTGTTGACCAGGGTGACGTGGTCGTTGACGAGCTGCGCCAGGTCCTTGTCACTGGTCGATACCAACACCTGCTTGCCAGCCTTCGACGCCTGCTCGCACAGCGTGCCGATCACGTCGTCGGCTTCGACGCCTTCGACGCGCAGGAGCGGCAGGCCCATTGCCCGTACCGTGTCCAGCAGCGGCTCGACCTGCGCCCGAAGCTCGTCGGGCATCGGTGGCCGGTTGGCCTTGTAGTCTTCGTAGATATCGTCGCGAAACGTTTTGCCCGGCGCGTCGAACACGACGGCAACATGCGAATCGGGCTGCTCCCGAACGAGCTTCGCGATCATCGTCAGCACGCCGTGCAGCGCGCCGGTCGGTTCGCCCTGCGAGTTGGTCAGCGAGGGCAGGGCGTGAAAAGCGCGGTACAGGTACGACGAGCCGTCGACAAGAACGAGGTCCGGACCCGCCATGATCGAAGCGAGGGCATCAGCCCTCGTCGTCGTCCTCGTCGTCCTCGTCGTCCTCGTCGTCCTCGGCCGGCGCCTCGGCTGGTGCTGTCTGAGGTGGCTGCTGGACCTGGCTCGGGTTGCCGGGCAGGTAAAGCGGTCCTTTCTGGCCGCAGCCGGCAAGGAACAGGATCGTAAGCAGCAATGACAGGACTTTCGGCATCATCGGAGGGCACCCGGGTCAAAAACAGCGGCCTATTATAGGCGCTCGCCAGCTTATTTCGCGTACTTCGCGCCGACCTTGCGGTACGCATCGCGAAACGGCAGGCCCTCCTCGGTAACGAGCCGGTAGGCTTCTTCGGTGGCGTGGATGCTCGCATCCGGTTCGATATTTGCCGGCACGAAGGCAACGCCATCGAGGACGAAAGCCATGATGTCCACGCTGTCGATGGCGACGTCGATACCCCGGAACAGCGGGCTCTTGAGCCGCTGCAGGTCGCGCTGGTATCCCGACGGCAGTTTCGCCGTGATCATCAGCGCTTCGTCGAGACAGGCCTGCGCTGTTGCCGACGACGCGCGCAGGAGTTCGAGCACGTCGGGATTGCGTTTCTGCGGCATGATCGACGAACCCGTCGTTGTTTCCGCGCTGAGCGTGACGAAGGCGAATTCCTTCGTGTAGAACAGGAGCAGGTCGGACGCGAGCCGACCGACATCCTGCAAGAGCAGCGTGATCTCGAACAGGAGGCCGCTCTCGGCCTTGCCGCGCGATAGCTGCGCTGCGGTCACCGGCTGCTGGGTGAGGCCAAAGCCGAGCGACTGCGTCGTGCGGTCCCGGTCGAGCGGCAGGCCGGGTGTGCCATAGCCGGCCGCGCTGCCTAGCGGGTTCCTGTCCATGCGGCGTCGCGCCGCCCCGAGGCCGTCAACGGCGTCGGCAAACGCCTCGTCGAATCCGCCGCACCAGAGCGCGACCGACGAGGGCATCGCCTGCTGCATGTGCGTGTACCCCGGCAGTGTCACGTCGCCCTGGCGAGCGGCGAGCGCTGCCAGGCTCTCGCGCAGTCCCGCCACGCGTCCGGCAAGGTCGTCAGCCGCGTCCAGCAGGTACAGCCTGAGCGCGGTCAGCACCTGGTCGTTCCGGGATCGGCCGAGGTGCAGGCGGGCACCCGCGTCGCCGATGGCGGCGGTAAGCCGCGTTTCGAGTGCCGTGTGGACGTCTTCGTCTTCCAGCGAGATCGACCACTCGCCGTCGGCATGCGCTGCACCGAGTTTTTCGAGACCATCCCGAATCGCCGCGAAGTCGGCGTCCTCGATCAATCCCTGCGCCGCGAGCATCTCCGCGTGTGCGGTCGAGCCGAGCACGTCGTATGGCACCAGCCGCGCGTCGAGCACGTGATCCTCACCGGCCGTGTAGCGCAGCACGCGCTCGTCGAGAGGCAGGCCCTTCTCCCACAGTCGGCTCATGGTGCGTCGTCGCCCTGCTCGGCAGGCGTCAGCGCTTCGATGTCGTTGACGACGAGCGTGCCGGTGCCTTCGTTCGTGAAAACCTCGAGCAGCAGACTGTCGGGCAGCTTGTAGGAAATGACATGCACGCGCTTGACGCCGTTGGCCAGCGCGGAGTCGATAGCCGCGGCTTTAGGCAGCATGCCGTCGGCGAGCTTGCCGTCGTCGCGCAGCTTGTCGAGCGCACGGCGGTCGATGTAGCTGATTAGCGACCGCGGATCTTCGCGGTCCTCGAGGATGCCCGGCGCGCCGGTGGCCAGAATCAGCTTCTCCGCGTCGAGTTCCGCCGCGATTGCGGCGGCGACCGTGTCGGCATTGATGTTCAACAAGGTTCCGGACTCGTCGCAGGACAGCGGGCTTACGACCGGCATCAGGCCGTTGTCGAGCTGCTTCTGCAGTATGTCCGCCTCGACCGAGTCGATATCACCAACAAAACCGTAGTCCACGGTGTCCTCGCCTTCGCGCTCGACGGGCGGTCGCCGGTGCGCCCGGATCAGCCCGGCATCGACGCCCGAGATGCCGACCGCCGGTATCTTCAGGTCACGGCAGGCGGCGAGTACGCGAGTGTTGATCTGGCCGTTCAGGACCATTGTCGCGACGTCCAGGGACGCATCGTCGGTAACGCGGCGGCCATCGATGAACGTGGTGTCTACGCCGAGCGCAGCGGCCAGCTCGGTCGACTGCGGGCCGCCGCCGTGGATCAGGACGACTCGGATGCCTACCTGGTGGAGAATGCCGACCTGTTCCATCAGGGCGAGCGTGCGGTCAGTATCCGCGAAGATCTCACCGCCGGCCTTCAGTACGAATACCTTGCCCTTGAAGAGGCGAATGTAGGGCGCCGCGTGCTTCAGTGCCGAAACGACAATCGCGCGGTCTTTCTTGGAGGTCATGTTGTCGCTCCGAGCATCTGGTGCAGCACCGCCATCTGCGCGAGCATCCGGTTGCGCGCTTCGTGAATCACGATGCTGCGCGGACCGTCGAGCACCGGCTCGCTGACGACGACGCCGCGCCGCACGGGCAGGCAGTGCATGAAGCGGCAGTCATCCTGTGCGTTCGCGAACCAGGGCTCGTCGACGCACCAGTCGAGGTGGCCTTCCCTGAGCTTCTGGTCCGCGAGCCGGTCGCCGTAGTGGCGCGTGGACGACCAGGACTTCGCATAGATGACGTGTGCGCCTTCCATCGCCTCGGCGCGATCGTCGGTTTCCACGACCGCACCGCCGGCGGATGCCGCTGCCTCTTTAGCCTTTTGCATGACCGCATCAGGGAGCTCGAAGCCCTCGGGCCGCAGCACAGTGACGTCCATGCCGCGTCGCGCGGCCGTGTACAGCGTCGATGCCGGTACGGCCAGCGGCAGTGCCTTCGGGTGGTAGGCCCAGCTCAGCACGAACTTGCCGCCGTTTGCCGGGATCGAATAGTCGTCGAGCGTCTTCCAGTCGGCGAGATTCTGGCACGGGTGGCCCATCGCCGACTCCATGTTTATGTAAGGCGTGTCGGGAATGAGCTGCGTCAGCGCGTTGAACTCGTTCTCGGCCATGTCGTTTTCGAGGTTCTTGCGCTCGGCGAAGGCGCGGATACCGATCGCATCGCCGTACGAGGCGATGACCGGCACGGCTTCGCGAATGTGCTCTGCCGCCGTGCCGTCCATAACGATGCCGGGTCGCGTTTCAAGGCCGTGAATCGACATGTCCGGCGAGATGACGAACGAGCCGCCACCGAGCCGGGTCATCGCTGCCTGGAAAGATGCGAGCGTTCGGAGCGAAGGGCTCAGGAACAGGAGCGACAGCACCTTGCCCTTGAGGGCCTCAGGCTCGGGTCGTTCGTCGAGCCGATTGGCGAGCTCCAGCAGCCCCTGGATTTCTTCGGTCGAAAAATCGGCAAGATCGTTAAACGCTTTCATCGTGCATTCCTTATGCGGGTTTCAGGCATCCGCGGGCGCGATCGTCGACAGCGCCGCAGACAAGCGGTTGACGTGCTGGTCCTCGATGACCAGCGGTGCGAGGATTCGGAGGGCGTCGGGATCGCTGCTCGTGCCCGTCAGTATGTCGTGCTCGAGCAGCGCGTCGCGGACTTCACGGGCGGGGCGGTCGCACACGAGCCCGAGCAGCAGCCCCATGCCGCGGATCTTCTTGACCGGCCCGACGACGCACTGCTCGCGGATCTGCTGTTCGCGCTCGCGCACGTTCTTCAACAGCCCCTCATCGCGTATCGATTCGATGACGGCGACGACGGCGGCCGCGGCCACCGGTCCGCCGCCGAAGGTTGTCCCGAGCGCGCCGAGCCCGAAACAGCCGGCAACCTCGTCGCTCGCCAGCACGGCGCCCGTCGGGATGCCGCCGCCGAGCGATTTGGCACTGGTCAGGATGTCCGGCTCGATGGCGTACGCCTGGCAGGCGAAGAACTGCCCGGAGCGGCCCATGCCCGACTGAACCTCGTCCGCAATCAGCAGGGCGCCGTGCCGGCTGGTCTCGTCACGGAGTGTCTCCACGAACTCCTGCGAGAGGTCGTAGGCACCTGCGACACCCTGCACGGGCTCGAAAATCACGGCCGCGATGTCGTCGCCGATCATGTCGATGGCGGCCTGGCAGTCGTCGCGCGGAATGAAATCGACATCGAAAGGTCTGGCCGGAAAGCCGTACCACTTTTCCGATTTCCAGGTCACGGCGCCGGCCGCCGCCGTACGTCCATGGAAGCCATGACTGATGGCGAGAATCTTCGAACGGCCGGTCGCGACGAGCGCCATGCGGAGTGCGTTCTCGTTCGCCTCGGCGCCGGAGTTGACAAAAAACGCCCGGCGCAGCGATTCGGGCGCGACGGAGATCAGCAGTTCGGCAGCGTGGGCGCGTATGTCGAGCGCCACGGCGTTGCTCTGGAACAGGAGTTCCTTGCTCTGGTTCTGGATCGCGCTGGTCAGCCGCGGATGACTGTAGCCGAGCGCCGCAACGGCGTGGCCGCCGTACAGGTCGAGAATCCATCGGCCATCGTCGGTGACGATGTCGCAGCCGGCCGCACGCACGGGTACGAACGGCAGCTGTCCATACACCGGAATCGTCGCGGCCACCTCGCGGTCGCGTAGTTGGTCGAATGCACTCATGATCTCGCTCGCCATCTTCCTCTTGTTCACTCAGGTCCAGGCAGGCGCGGGCGACTCAAGGCCCTCGGTTTCGGGAAGGCCCCAGAGACGGTTCATCCACTGTACGGCGCCGCCGGCCGCGCCTTTGACGAGATTATCGATCGCCGACATGACAACCAGCGCGTCCTCGCTGGCGGCACAGCCGAGCTGGCAGCGATTGCTGGCGACGACATCCTTGAGTCGCGGCGTACCGTCAACGACCTCGACAAACGGCGCGTCGGCATAGTACTCGGCGAGCGCCTGTTTCAGCGCATCTGCCGTCGCGCCGTCCTTCGCCTTCGCCTGCACGGTCGCATAGATGCCGCGTGCGAACGGTCCCGAGTGCGGGATGAAATTGAGCACGGGCTCTACGCCCGAGGCGGCGGCCGAGAAACGGACGATCTCGGGCGTATGCCGGTGTCCGAGCGGCTTGTAGGCATACAGATTGCTGTGCCGCTCCGGGTGATGCGTTCCGGGCTGCGGGCTGCGCCCGGAACCGGTGCTGCCGGTGATGCCGGTGACGAACAGCTCGGGCTCGGAGAGCCCGGACTTGAGCAGCGGCACGGCGGCAAGCAGCACGGCGGTCGCAAAGCAGCCCGGATGGCCAACGTGTGGAGCAGGTGCGCCCTCGACATGTTCCGGCACGCCAGAGGCGAACTGTTCGAGCAGCTCGGGCGCACCGTGAGCCGCACCGTATACCGCTGCGTAGTCGTCGCCGTTCGAATAACGAAAGTCGGCCGACGCATCGACGACGTGTATGTCGAAGTCGCGCGCTGCCGCTTTGTCGAGGGCGGCCTGTACGATCGCCGCGGACGCGCCGTGCGGCGCGGCCGAGAACAACGCGACACGCGCGCCGCGATCGATCTGCTCCGCCCAGTCCGCGTGCGCCGAGAACGACTGGCCGCCGCGGGCCGAGCGGAGGTGCGGGAACACGTCGCCGATCGGATCGCCGGCGCGACTCTCGGACACTGCGGCTGCGAGCGCGAGGCCGGGATGGCCGGCGATAAGCCGCAGCAGCTCCCCGCCGACATAGCCGGTGGCCCCGAGCACAACGGCGTTCAGAGGGTCGCTCACTTCCCGGCTCCGATTGACTCGGCGACGGTGTCGCCAAGCAGCACGCCGCTCGTCAGCGCATTGATGGCGCGCAGTCCGGTTCGATGGGCGATCTGTGAAACTCCGACGGCATTATCGGTTGCCGGGCCGGTAACGACGGCAGGTTCGATACCGTACTGTTCACGCAGAATCTTCACGCCGCCCCACGCGGAGACGGGGTCATTCGCGCACAGGACGACGGCCGTCAGCGCCTCGCGGATTGCCTCATCGCTCAGTATGGCTTCGACACCGTATTCGCCGAGCAGGCCGTCGCCGAGTTCGAGGACGATCACGTCCGGGCTTTCCGCCGCGAGCGACGTCAACAGGGCGCGCGTCAATGCGGGCCCGTTGGCAGCCGTCGTCGTCACAACACCCAGGTCCGAGAAGATCATCGTATCGTGGGCGCCGGCGTCTTCCATCGCGAGAATGTCGCGGCGCAGCGAAACGCCCGTCGCCTTGCAGGCCGCGACTTCGTGACCGAGGTGACGAAGGCGGCCAACGATGGCACACGCTGCTGCCGTCTTGCCCGAGTCCATGCAGGTACCGGCCAGCGCGACCACCGGGACGCCGGCCGTGTCGAAGGCGGCGCTGGGGTCGAGCACAGTCTCGCCGACGCGCGCCGGTACGCCGATGCGTTCGCCGAGATAGGGGAAATGAAGAACCGTGCCGAGCACCTCGCAGTTGAACGGCGGTCCGACATCCGGATTGGCGGAATCGCAGATACCCATGACGCCGCCGATGTTCAGGAGCTGCACGGTGTCGCCGACGCCGAGTTCCGAGGGCAGGTGGCCGGAGTAGCCGCGCAGCGCGTTGCGATGGCCGAGCGCCCCGACGACGATGTCGCCCTGGGTAACGGTTGCCATGCGGCCCGAGGTCAGTTCGAGCTGGTTGTAGCGGGTCTTGTTGTTGAGCACTCGCGCTGCAATGAGCACGCCTTCCTCACACGGGATGTCCGCGGACAGTCGGAGTTCGCGGCCGAGCTCCGCGTGCTGCGCGACCGAGGCGACCTTGTCGACGACGACCGATTTCACGATCCGGCCCCGCCCGCACGCGTTTGCAGCGATCCTGAAAGGGACAGGATGCGCGAGTAGCCGAGCGCGTCCGCCGGGGTCCACTCACCGGCGGCCTCGCCGTAAATCCCCTTTGTCGCGGCCAAGAGCGAGTAGGGTGACGTGACGCCGTCGATGAACAGGCTCCCCGGCCGCAGCGTAAAGGTGACCGTTCCCGTCACGCGTTTCTGCGAGCTGTCAAAAAAGGCCTCGACGTCACGGCAAACGAGGTCGAGCTGCTTGCCCTCGTGAACAAGGTCACCATAGGTTGCGGCCAGCGTGTCCTTGATCCGCGCCTGCTGCGCGCTGAGCACGAGCTTCTCGAGTTCGCGGTGCGCCGTGATCAACGTAATCGCGGCGGGTGCCTCGAAGGCGACGCGACCCTTGGTACCGAGCACGGTGTCGCCCAGGTGTATGCCGCGGCCGATGCCGTAGCTGCCGGCAATCGTCTCGAGCGTTTCGATCAGCTCGACCGGCGACAGCGGTTCTTCATCCAGCGCGACGGGGATGCCCGCGTCGAACTCGAGCGTGTGCCGCGCCTCGGGCTTCGGCTGCGCGTAGGCGTCGGCCGAGAGCACCCATGCCGACTCGGGCAGGGAATTTTCGCTCGTCAGCGTCTCGCGGCCGCCGATCGTGATGCCCCACAGGCCGCGATTGACCGAGTACGCGGAGCCCTGCGGCGGCAGCGGCAAGCCGCGTTCCTCGAGATACGCGAGCTGCTCGTCGCGCACCCAGCTGTTGTCCCGAACCGGCGCCAGTACCTCGAGCCCCGGGTTGAGGGTGCGCAGCGCGACCTCGAAGCGAACCTGGTCGTTGCCCGCCGCCGTGCAGCCGTGCGCAACCGTGGTCGCCTGCCGGTCCGTGGCCAGCTGCGCGAGGCGCTCTGCCTGCAGGCCGCGCTCGGCGCCCACGCACAGCGGATACGCATTGCCGCGCAGCACGTTGCCCGCGATCAGGTGACGAATAACGCTGTCGAAGAAATCGTCCTTGGTGTCGAGCAGCACGTGTTCGATAGCACCGAGTGCGAGTGCGCGCTCCTCGAGATCGGCCGCGGCAGCCGCATCGATGCCGCCGGTATCGACGCAGGCCGTGATGACGTCGCGGCCGTAGGTCTCCTTCAGCCATGGGACGCAGAACGAGGTGTCCAGCCCGCCCGAAAACGCAAGGATGATGGGTGATGTATCGCTGTCGTTACTCAAGGAGAGAAGCTCCGATAGTCGGCGTCGATCAGGCGCGGGCGCGCTCGATCCTTGCCAAGAGGTTTTTCTGGCCGGCGCTCCCGGTCGTCGCGACGAATACGGTGTCGTCGCCGCCGATGTTGCCGACGATCTCCGGCCAGCCGCTGCGATCGAGGGCCAGGGCGACTCGCTGCGCGGCGCCGATCGCTGTCCTGATCACCAAGAGATTGGGTCCGGCTGTCTGCGCGTCACGGAGCAGCGCCGAGACCGCATCGAGCTCGTGATCGGCGTCGTGGTGGGCCGCCGGCAGGGTATAGCCCTCGGCAGTCTTGATGGCGCCGAGATCCCGCAAGTCCCGACTCACACTGGACTGCGTGACCCGGAGGCCCTGCGACGTCAGGTGTTCAACGAGGCTTTGCTGCGTATCGACGGGACCCACGGCCAGCCGTTCGCGTATGGCTTCGCGGCGTACGATCTGCTCTGTATTCGGGTTCGGCATCGGCGCCCGTTCCGGCACGGAATGAATAAATATGCGCATGAGACTATAGTTATGCGCATATCGTGTCAACCCCCAAACCGGTTCCCTGACGGGGTACACTGCGCCGCCATGGACGCCACCAACCCTGACCCCGGAGCCGTCGTCGTCGAGAGCGGTACCGACCCGGTGGCCAGCATCATCTGGCTGCACGGGCTCGGCGCCGACGGTCACGACTTCGAGCCGATCGTGCCGCAGCTTCGCCTGTCCGGCAATCTGCCGCTGCGCTTCGTGTTTCCGCACGCGCCGGTAAGGCCCGTGACGGTAAATGGCGGCATGGCAATGCGCGCCTGGTACGACATCGTGAGCCTCGACTCCGAGGGTCGGGCGGACGCGGCCGGAATCGCAGAAAGCAGCGCGCTGCTGGAAAACTATGTCGCGAGGGAACAGGCGCGCGGCTTCGACCCCGGCCGCATCGTGCTGGCGGGTTTCTCGCAGGGCGGCGCCATCGTGCTGCACAACGCGCTTCGCTCGCCGACGCGCTACGCCGGCCTGATGGCGCTGTCGACGTATATCGCGCTGCCGACCGGCGACGGGGACTTTGTCGGCAACACCGACGTACCGGTGTTCATGGCGCACGGTACTGTCGACCCGATGGTGCCGTACGCGGGCGGTCGAAGTTCTGCGGACGCGCTCACGGCCTTCGGCTACACCGTCGACTGGCACGAATACCCGATGGCGCACGGCGTGTGCCCACAGGAGATTGACGACATCAGCGGCTGGCTGGTGCGCGTGCTGTCATAGGAGCAGTCAATGGATGTCGACGAGTTCTGGCGGCTGATTGGCATTGCCAAGGAGGCGGCGGCCGACTACGACGGCCGACCACTAACGCTGACGACGTTGCTGTCCGAGCGCAGTGCGGCTGACGTACAAGACTTCTACGAGCACTACATCGACCACATCGACAAGGCCTGGCGCTGGGACCTCTGGGGTGCGGCTTACTTCATCCAGGGTGGCTGTTCCGACGACGGCTTCGACTACTTCCGCGACTGGCTCATTTCCGAAGGTCGCGAGGTCTACGAGGCCGCGCTCGTCGACCCCGAGTCGCTCGGCGACGTTGGTGGCGTCGAAGACGCCGGCCTCGAGGAATTTCGCTATGTCGCGGACAAGGTCTACGAAGCGAAGACCGGCAAGGAGATGGTGCCTCGTGAGCGGCATTTTCCTCGCGACCTGGTCGGGGAGGAATGGGACGAGGACGACCTGGAGACGATGTTTCCGAAGCTTGCGGCGCGTTTCGACTAGCGCGGCTCGGTCTCGAAGCTGAAATCCGATCGTCCGTTCGTCGCGCCGTCGGCGCCGAAGCGCTTCTCGCTGATCCGCACGCGACCGGTGTCGTCGCGAACCACGACCGTCGAACTGCGCGTACCGTAGTCGGGCATGACGACGAACGGTGCGGACAGCGCGCGCGCCCTCTTGAAGGGCAGGTCCCCCGCATCGATCTCGGTTGCTCGCGCCGGCTCACGGTCGTCGAGCATGTCGAGCAGCGACGTTTCGTTGACGCGGTCGTCGTCGATCAGCGCCTGTAGTGCGGCCTTGATGCGCGCAACCTTCGGCCAGGGCGTGTCCAGCGTCGCGTTGGCGACCGCGTAGATGCCTGGCGGCAGTTCACGCACGCCAGCGCCACGATTCGACTGGTAGGCGAAGCGGTCACCGTCTGCGACCAGCAGGTTGAAGCCGGCGTAGCGGTCGCCGTCGACGGATTCGAGGTGCGCGAGCGGGTCGAGCCGGCCCTCCAGGAAGCCGGTAATCAGGTGACCGCGGGATTCGAGCTTGGCGGACGGCTGGTCCGCATCGCGGTAGTTGGTCACCGTGGCAAAACGCCCGGACCGATGCAGCCCGAGCCAGGTGCCACCCGCCGTCAGGTCGCGGCCGGCCAGGATGTCCGGCTTGTCGGGCCACCAGTGCGCATCACGCGTGGGCCGCGCGTGAAACTCGTCGCGATTGCCGGCTACGATGAGCGGCAGTGTCGGATGCACGCGGTGGGCGAGGACGACCAGGCAGATGGCTAGCCTCCCCCATTGGTCCCGTGGCGGATCCAGTGGTCGACCAGGCGCCGCGCAATCGAGATCCTGAAAGGCAGCTTCGGAAAATCGGACTTCAGGTCTTCGCGCGTGAACCAGCGTGCGTCCTCGAGCTCGGCATCGTTCAGGACGATGTCACTCGAGATCGCTTCGGCGTGAAAGCCGAGCATCAGCGAGGATGGAAACGGCCACGGCTGCGAGCTGTGGTAGTGCACCTGGCCAACGTGCACATTGGTTTCCTCGTAGACCTCCCGGCGAACCGCATCTTCGAGGCTCTCACCGGGCTCGACGAAGCCAGCGATGGTCGAGTAACGCGCTTCCGGCCAGCTCGCCTGGCGACCCAACAGGCAGCGATCGCCGTCCGAAACGAGCACGATGATGGCCGGATCCACACGTGGAAACAGCACCCGGCCACAGTCGGGGTTAGCGCAGCGACGGGCGTTGCCGCCGGCATCCGGCAGGGCCTTGGAACCGCAGATGCCGCAGAAGAGCTGGGTGCGGTGCCAGATGACCATGGCGCGCGCGTGCGCGACGAGATTGGCTTCGTCCGGCGGCAGCACCGTGCCGAGAAAGCGGAGGTCGCGAAATTCGCCGCGGTCCGGGTGCGGAGGCTCGTCCTCGCGCTCGATCGCGACGGCAAATGCCGGCTGGTCGCGAAACAGGCCGAGGAACACGAGGTCATCGGGATCGCGGATGAACTCGTCGACATCCTCACGCTCGAGCAGGATCGCGTGCCCCGCATCGGGGTCGACGAGGCAGCGCTCTCCCCAGACGGGTACGAAGCGGCTGTCCGCGTGGCGGCTCGCGGCCGCGAGCCAGTCGGGGTCCTTGCGGCGCTCGCCGAATCGATCGACGAAGGCGCCCGCAAACACGTTGTGGTCCTGCATCTGCGCTCCTTGTGGGGGCGCAGTGTACCCGACCCGGGAGCGCGGTTTTAGTCCGCCGAAAAGCTGCGAATGCCCGGCCGGCGCTTGCGGTGCGCCTCGATCTCGCAGGTCGGGCAGGTCTTCAGGTCGAGCGCGTAGGCGTCCTGCACGTAGCGCGCGCCACAGCCACGGCAGTCGGCGAGGTACAGCTCGTCGTTCCACGCGATGCTGTAAAGCAGGTTCCAGGCCCATTCGAAGCTCAGCACCGGTTTGTCGTGCAGCAGCAGGTAGTGCTCATAGGCCCGGCACACCCGATGGCCGAACTCGACATCCGGCCGCGGCCAGCGGCTGACGACGTTGTTGTCGTCGTCAACGCGCAGGAGGAGCCCTGCGCAGAAAAGGGCCACGAGCGTCGTCGCCTGCAGCTGGTTGACGGGGTTCTTCACGAACGGCGCAAT
The DNA here is from genome assembly GCA_030066625.1 of Woeseiaceae bacterium. Classification (GTDB taxonomy): domain Bacteria; phylum Pseudomonadota; class Gammaproteobacteria; order Steroidobacterales; family Woeseiaceae; genus UBA1847. Next base: position 12,051 of record JASJBG010000009.1, on the reverse strand, counting down.
CTGCCGCGGCGACTTGCCGCGCCGCCGGCGGACCCCCGCGATCCCCGAGTCACGGAAATAGGTGCCGTAGAGTTTGCGGATACGGTCGTCGGAGAGGCCCGTGCAGTCGCGGATCGTGCGCGTCCGGGCCTCGTGGCCGATCATTCGGAGCGCAAGTTCGAATTGCAGGCGTTCGCCCGCGTAGCGGTCGTCGGTCAGGCGCATATCTTATCCCTTATGCTAGAAAAAGAACATATATAGTCTATGATCTTTTACTATGATCCATAAATGGTCAAATAAGCAAACATAAAGTAAGTCGCCAATTCACCGATTTTCGCTCGAGGTTTTTGAAAATGTCGTTCCAGGGTCCAGCAAGCGCCGATCTCGCCAATGTCACAACGCTAAACCAGGCGTTTCTCGAAGCCCTCGCGGGCAACGACCCGGGAATTGCCGTGCCCGCGTCGATCGCCGAGCGGCTGCGCGAGCTTGGCGGCGAGCGCCGGACCCGGCTCGCGCGTGCGCCCTTCCTGTTGATGGCTGTCGGTGAGGACGACCCGGTCCGCTGGCTCGACATGCCCCGCCGGCCGCGTACGGGCGACCTGCTGCGTACCTCCGCCATCGCAACGCAGGCCGGGACGCGCATCGCGGCTGCGACGGTCGCCTACCTGTGGCAGCTTTCCCGTGCCAATCCGTATGCCGCACGCGTGGTCAGTGGCGCATCTCTCGACTGGTGCGAGCAGCTTGCTGGCGCGCCGCTCTACGAGGTCGTCGATTTCGCTTTGAACGAGCCCGGACTCCTGTCGCTCAGGTTCGCTGGCGACAGCGGCTTCTGGGACCGGCTGCTGACCGCCGGCACGAGTTCCGAGAAGACGGTGCGCCGGGCGGCCCGGATCTGTGCCGTGCAGACGCTGCTGACACGCTCGGCGGGGCAGCGCTACCAGCGACTGGCCAGCGCCGCCTGCGCGTTGCCTGCGCCCCCGTCCCGGGTCGCCGACAGGGAACTGTCCTGACACAGGCCAGTTCGGTCGTCCGGCCGGCGGGCGAGACGGCAATGTGCGCGGCGCGCGCACGTCGGTACAATACGCCGCCTTATGCACGCGCTAACCCTGAAAAACCTCACCAAGACCTACGATAACGGCAACCAGGCCCTGAAGGGTATCGACGTATCCGTCGAGGAGGGCGAGTTCTGCGCATTGCTCGGCCCCAACGGCGCCGGCAAGACGACGGCGATCGGCATCATCAGCTCGCTCGTGAACAAATCCGGCGGTGAGGTCGAGATCTTCGGTCACAGCATCGACGCCGAGCTCGAGGCCGCGAAGGCCTGCATCGGGCTCGTCCCGCAAGAGGTCAACCTGAACCTGTGGGAAAGGGTCGAGAACATCGTGCTGAACCAGGCCGGTTACTACGGGCTGAACCGTCGACTCGCGGCCGAGCGAACGGAGAAGTACCTGAAGGAGCTCAGGCTCTGGGACCGGCGCAAGGACACCGCGCGCAGCCTGTCGGGCGGCATGAAGCGACGGCTGATGATTGCCCGCGCGCTGGTGCACGAGCCACGTCTCCTGATACTCGACGAGCCCACGGCCGGCGTCGACATCGAGATCCGCCGCTCGATGTGGGAATTCCTGCGAACCATCAACGAGGCCGGCACGACCATCATCCTGACCACGCACTATCTCGAGGAAGCCGAGTCGCTGTGCCGGCACGTCGCCATCATCGATGAGGGCCGGATCATCGAGGACGCGCCGATGAGCAAGGTACTGCGCAAGCTGCAGCGCGAAGTCTTCGTGCTTACGCTCGCCGAGCCCGCCGCTGGACTCCAACTCGACGGTTTCGAAGTCAGCGTGCGGGACGACGGTGACGTCGAGGTCGCGATCGGTGCGGGCCAGACGCTCAACGAGATGTTTGCGCGCCTCAATGAGAAAGACGTTACGGTCGTCAGCCTGCGCAACAAGGCAAACCGCCTCGAGGAGCTGTTCATGCGACTCGTCGACAAGAACGACACCGGGGCCGCGGCATGAACCTCGCACTCGACCTGGTTGCCATCCAGACCCTGGTTCGCAAGGAGGTTATCCGAGTCCTGCGCATCTGGGTGCAGACGATCGTGCCACCTGCCATCACGATGACGCTGTACTTCATTATCTTCGGCAATCTCATCGGCCGGCGCATCGGCACGATGGACGGCTTCGACTACATGGCGTACATCGCGCCCGGACTCATCATGATGTCCGTGATCACCAACTCCTATGGCAACGTCGTGTCATCCTTCTTCGGTGCGAAGTTTGGGCGCCACATCGAGGAGATGCTGGTATCACCGATGTCGAATTCGGCCATCATCATCGGCCACGTGGCGGGCGGCGTTTTGCGTGGCCTGTTCGTTGGCGCGCTCGTCACTGCTGTCGCCCTGTTCTTCACGAAGCTCAATGTCGAGCATCCGTTCATCACGATTTCGATCGTGTTGTTGTCATCGATCGTCTTCTCGCTGGCAGGCTTTATCAACGCCGTGTTTGCGAAGAAGTTCGACGACATATCGATCGTTCCGACATTCGTGCTGACGCCGCTGACATACCTGGGCGGGGTCTTCTATTCCATCTCGCTGCTGCCGGAATTCTGGCAGGGCGTCTCGCGTGCAAACCCGATCCTGTACATGGTCAACGCGTTTCGCTACGGCATCCTCGGGACGTCGGATATCGGCATCGGCACCGCCTACGCGATCCTGATCGTATTCGTCGTGCTGCTGTTCAGTTTCTGCCTGTTCCTGATGAACCGCGGCGTGGGTATCCGGGAGTAGCCGTATGTGCGGTCGCTTCGCCTTTTATTCCCCGGCTGAGGCGACGGCTGCGTTGTTCGGTGCGGAAAACGCATTCACCGTTGCGCCACGCTACAACATCGCACCGACCCAGGACATCGCGGCCATTCGCAACGCGAAGGACGGCGGGCGCGAACTCGTCTTGCTGCACTGGGGGCTCGTGCCTTTCTGGGCGAAAGACCCGTCCATCGGCAACCGGATGATCAACGCACGCGCCGAGACCGTTGCCGAGAAACCGGCGTATCGTGCGGCTTACCGACGTCGCCGCTCGGCGGTTCTGTGCGACGGTTTCTACGAGTGGCGCCGGGAGGGCGACGTTAAAACGCCGTACTTCATTACGCTGCCGAATAACGAACCGTTTGCGCTGGCCGGGCTGTGGGAGTCGTGGACGGACAAGGAAACCGGCGAGGTTCTCGAGAGCGCCACGCTGATCACGACCGACGCGAACGAGTTCATGCAGTCGCTGCATCATCGCATGCCGATGATCCTGGACGCGGACGGCGTCGATCGCTGGCTCTCGGGCGACGACACCATGCTCGAACACGCCGTCGAAAAAACGCCGGTGCTGACAGCCTGGCCGGTCGACCGTCGCGTGAACAATGCGCGCAATGAAGGCGATGATCTGTTGCAGCCAGTCGGCGAGGCGATCAGCGGCTAGTCGACGTCCTGCGGCGGAATCCGCCAGGGCTGTACCGCGACGACCAGCGTGCCGGGTCCGCCGTGTACGCCGAACGCCGTGCCGAGTTCGGTAACCGAGAAGCGCTTGATGCGCGGCAGAAGGGCCTCGAGGCGCTCCTTCAGTTCCACGGCATCGTCGGGAGAAACGGCGTGGCCCAGCAACACGGCGAGATCCTCGTCGGCCGGCGCACGCTTCGCGACGTAGCGTGCGAAGCGGCGAATTCGTTTCTTGCGGCCGAACAGGAAGCCTGCCGTTCCGACCCGGCCGTCCGGCACTGAGCGAATCACCGGTGTCAGTCCCAGCAGGTCCGCAATCGTTCGGATATAGCCGGGAATTCGGCCACCGCGTACGGCGTAGCGCAGGTCCTTGACCACCGCGAAGGCCTGCGTCTCCGGTATCAGTTTGACGAGTTCGGCCTCGGTTTCGTCGGCGGTCATACCGGCCAGCGCGCACTCGGCGGCGAACACGGCGAGCATTCCCTGGCCGGTCGATGCCGTTCGCGAATCGACGACGCGGATGTGCCCCGGCGCGTTGACGCGGTCGGCGGCCGACTGCGCGGCCTGGTAGGTGCCGCTGACGCGTGCGGTCACGTTGACCGAGATAACGTCGGCGAAATGGCTCGCGAGGAACTGGAACTGGCGGCGGAAGTCGCCTGGCGACGGCTGCGAGGTCGTCGGATGACTGGGGTTCGTCGCGAGTTCGTGGAAGAACTCGTCGGTCGAGATGCTGACCTTGTCCAGGTAACCGCGTTCGCCGAACTGGATGCGGAGCGGCACCATGTGAATGTCGAGGCGCTCGAGATCCTCGTCGGCGATGTCGGCAGCCGAATCGGTAATGACGGCAAAACGGCGCTCCGCATTGTGACTGCTGACGTGCTGGCGGTGCATGTCGTCGGCCTTCTCGGCGCTGACTTCGCCGTAGCTGCGCGCAAGCTCGAATACGTCCTCGGGATCGTCGACGTGGATGTGTATCTTCGCCTTGCGCTTGGTCCCCGCGAGCACGAGCGAATCGCCGAGTTCGGCGAGCGATTCGCGCAGCTTGCGCCGGTCGATATCCGTCCCCGTCACGATGCATTCGGTGCAATAGCGAAACGCGGACTCAGCGCCTTCCGCCGACGTGTCGAAGGACAGCTCCTCGTCGAACAGCAGCGACAGGTCTGGCCGCGGCGCAACCTGGCCATCGAGGATATAGTCGGCCATGCCGCGAACCAGCGCGACGAATCCCTTTGCCCCCGCGTCGACGACCCCGGCCTTCTTCAGGACTTCGAGCTGCTCGGGCGTCTCGGCAAGCGCTTTTTCTGCAAATGCGAGTGCGTGTTCGAAGACCGGCCGGAAGTCCTCCTCGCTGGCTTCGACGGTGCGGCTGCGAACGCTGCGCGAGAACGCCGCAATGACCGACAGAATCGTTCCCTCGCGCGGTTTCTCCAGCGCGTCGTGCGCGTAATCGCTGCCGAGCGCCACGGCCTTGCTGAAGGTGTAGGTCGTGAAACGATTCAACTCGCCGGCCGAGTCGCTCATCCCCTGGAAAAACTGCGCGACGATAGCACCCGAGTTGCCACGCGAGCCGTCGAGTAACGCATCCGCAACGGCAGCGAGCGTCGTGCCGAGATGCCGATCGTTGTCGCCGTCGAGGATCGGCAGGGCCGCGCCGAGCGACAGGCTGAGGTTCGTGCCGGTATCGCCGTCCGCGACCGGGAACACGTTGATGCGGTTCAGGAAGTCCTGTTCGTCGATGACCCGGTGGATGCCGGACGTCAGCGCATGGGCAAAGCCGTCACCCGTCAGGTGTGTGGATACGGGGGAAATCAATGCGGCTATTCGCGCGGCAGCAGGAAGGTCGTGCCCTGGTAGTTCAACACGACGCCGTCGGGAGTGATCTGACGAAGATCGGGCCCTTCGGCGATCCGCGTGTTTTCGCGATACTTGTTCATGTTGATGAACACGAAGCGGTCGGCGGGATCGGCGCTGTACACGTGGATGTCGATGTGCAGCTCGGGCAGGTTCACGCGACCGTCGGCGCGCAGGTCCGTCAGCGTCGGCAGCAGCAGCGCCTGGCCGGGATCCGTTGCCGCGGGCGCGCTGCGGACCGAGCTCGGGGCCGGGGCCGCATCGGCCGGCGCCGAACGATCGGCCGGCGCGGGTTCGACCGCCGTCGTTTGCACGGCAGGCTGGCTCTGGACGGCAACCGGTGCCGATCGCTGCGGCTGGTCGCGGCGAGCCGCCTCAACGCGCTGGGAGAACTCCGACACTGCTGGTGCCGGCTGGCTCGCGGCAACGGCGCTCTGTGCCGCCACAGGCTCACGTATCGCGCCGCGTTCGACCGCGGTCTGCGGCGCCGGGCGCAGGAACAGGCCGGTCACCACGACGGCATTGACGAGTAGCAGTCCGCCCAGCACCCAAAGCCAGCGCGGCGCTGCCGGTGCATCGGCGCTCGATGCCACGGTCGTGAACTCCGCCGGCGCCGAGTCCTGGCGGTCGTTCTCGGATTTCTTGAGGGCGTCGAGAATGAATGACATCGCTAGTCCCTCGCCAGAAGTCGCGGCGCCGTCAGTCGAGGGACGTCGTCGGCTGCGAGCAGCGAATTGATGATGATCTGCGTTTGCCGGCCCGCAAATCCGTCGACGGCGAGGCGCTGGTCACGCTGGAATGCGCGCACCCGGTCCTCGAGCGCCTGGTCGTAAACGTCCGAACTGGCCGGCTCCGCGGCGTAGCGTTCATCGATGGCAGCAAGGCTCTGCCGTAGCCAGACGACGCCGGGCCCACGTACACCGGGACCGAGGTCCAGTTCGCCGCCGCTCGCCGGTTTCCAGACCAGCAGGTACTGGCCGAACCAGAGCTCAGAGATCGCATCGAGTCCGTGGGAGACCGTGACGCCGCCGATGGAAAGCTCCGCACGGTCACCCTCGATCGAGGTGAGTACTGCCCGGTGCCGGTAGCCGCGCCGGTCGGTCAGCGTGAGTATCGCAGGGCGGTCCAGCTGCCGCAGGCTGTTCCAGGATCCGCTCGCGCCGACGCAGTCGAGCCCGAGCTGCTCCGCCTCTGCGCAGCCGCCACCCACGTAGTCGATACCCCAGAGATCCAGCAGCGTGCCGAGCGCCGTATCGAAGTTCGTCAGGTCGCTGGCAACGGCGAGCTGATCGTCGAGCGACGGTTCGGGCTCCGTCGGCGGCGCGAGCTCGGCGGGTGCTTCCACGCTTGCTTCGACCGGTGCTACGGTAGCGTCCGCGGGAGCAGGTTCGGCTGACGCATCAATGCCGCTCGGCTGCATCTCGGTCGAGGGCAGCCGGTCCTCGGCGACCGGGGCCTCGGATGCCGGAACGGCCGGGTATTCGCTCACCTGGGCCTGGTTGCTGTATACGGACCACGCGCCTGCCGCGACGAGCAGGGCGCCGACGGAGATCATCGCTGGCGATGCCCACCTGACCCACGGTGCCTCGTAAGCCTCGCCGGAGATTTCTGCTGCGGCGCGGCGAACGAGCGTGCGATTGACGCGCCGCGACTCTTTCGAATACGCGCCGAGCAGTGCCCGGTCGCAGATGACGTTTACGAGTCTCGGCACGCCCTGCGTAAGGCGGAAGATCTCGCGCTTGGCGCCGGCATCGAAGACCTCGCCGAGGGCACCCGCAACGCGCAGGCGGTGCTCTATGTAGCTGGCCGTTTCCTCGCGCGACAGCGGCTCCAGGTGGTAGCGGCCCGTAATTCGCTGCGCGAGCTGGCGCAGGTCGTTGCGCGCGAGCAGCTCACGAAGTTCGGGCTGGCCGATCAGGATGATCTGCAGCAATTTCTGCTTCGAGGTTTCGAGATTGGTCAGCAGACGCACCTGCTCGAGTACGTCGCGCTGCAGGTTCTGGGCTTCGTCGACGATCAGGATCGTGCGGCGTCCATCCGAGTGCGCGAGCAGCAGGTGGTGATTGAGCGCATCGATCAGCGCCTTGCTGCTCGACTTGTCGACATCGTCGGCGATGCCGAGCTCCTCGCAGATCGTTGCCAGGAACTCGATGGCCGACAGCTGCGGGTTCAGAACGACGGCCACGTCCGCGTTGTCGGGCATGCGGTCTTCGAGCAGGGTCCTGACGAGTGTGGTCTTGCCGGTACCGACTTCGCCCGTCAGCTGCACGAATCCGCCCGATTCCGTCACGCCGTAGACGAGATGGGCAAGCGCCTCGCCGTGCCGCTCGCTCATGAACAGGTAACGCGGATCTGGCGTTATGGAAAACGGAGGTTCGTTGAGGCCGAAGAAGCTCGTGTACATGGTGGTTGCCACTTGTTATCGCCGCATAAGGAATCGCCGCCGGATCTCCGCCCGGCCCACGATTCTACCCTATTTGAACGTTATTCGAGCCTTTCCGGGTCTTTGCGGCCGAGCGTCGCCGCACGTCCCACCGAGGTCGTACCGAAGCGTTCGCGGATTGCATCGACGGTTGCATCGACCGGCTTGGCGACCGTCGGCACGTCGGCGAACAGGTCACGCTGTTCGGCGGGTGACAGCTTGCTGCCGCCGACCCCGAGCAGCCGGAGCCGTGCACCGGGATGGTCGGCCAGCCATGTCATCAGCAGGTCGCAGGCGATCTGGTAGATCGCGTCCGTGCCGTTGCCGGGCGGCGTGAGCGACTTTTGTCGCGTGTAGGTCGTAAAGTCTGCCTCGCGGATCTTCACCTGCACGGTGCCGGCTGCCAGCCCGGCTTTGCGCATGCGGCGCGAGGCTCGCTCGGTGAGTCGCAGCAGCTCTCGCTCCATGTCGCGCGGGTCGCTCAGGTCGACGTCGTAGGTCTCCTCGGCACTGATGGACTTCTCTCCGCGTGCGGGCTCGACCGGCCGGTCGTCGATGCCGGCCGCGCGGGCACGGGTTCGCGCCGTGTAGCGGCCGAAGATCGGCTCGAGGCGAGCGTCGTCGGCGGTTCGCAGGTCGCCGACGGTGCGGACGTCGATCGCGTGCAGTCGAGAGAGCGTTTCGCGGCCGATGCCGGGAATGACCGATACTGGCAGCGGGTCAAGAACCTGACGGCTGTTGTCTGCCGTGACGACGACGAGCCCGTCGGGCTTGTCGAGGTCCGAAGCGATTTTGGCCACGAGTTTGTTTTCCGCGACGCCCACTGATGCGGTCAGCGCCGTCCGCTGCTTGATCCGCTCCTTGACGTCGCGGGCGATTCGTTCGCCGGAACCGAACAGCTTCAGGCTCGCCGTTACGTCCAGGAAAGCCTCGTCGAGGGAAAGGCCTTCGACCAGCGGCGTGAATTCGCGAAACACCTCGAAGATCTGCCCGGAAACCGTCTTGTAGTGCGCCATCCGCGGCCGCACCGAGAGGAGCTCCGGGCAGCGGCGGCGGGCCTCGGCCATCGGCATCGCCGAGCGCACGCCATAGCGTCGCGACTCGTAGCTGGCGGCCGCGACGACGCCGCGATTGCCGGTGCCGCCGACGACGAGCGGCTTGCCGCGGAGCTCGGGATTGTCGCGCTGCTCTACGGAGGCATAGAAGGCATCCATGTCCACGTGCAGGATGCTGCGCACGGTCACGCTACTTGCCTCGTTCGACGATGTACCGGGCCAGCCAGCGCAACGAGTCGGCGCTTTCGCCAAAGACATCGAGTCTGGCCAGGCCGGCCGCGAGCAACTCGTCGCAACGCGCGCGTGACGCTTCGATTCCAAGCGCGGCCGGGTATGTCGACTTCGCGAGCGCCTCGTCACTGCCTGCGGGTTTGCCGATGATCTCGGTCTCGCCCTCGACGTCTAGCAGGTCGTCCTTGATCTGGAATGCAACGCCGATCGAGCGGGCAAAGGCGTCGAGCGCAGCCGCCCGGTCGGCGGCGAGGTCGGGGGCGAGCAGACACGCGGACATGACGGATGCGTAGATAAGCGCACCGGTCTTGAGCGCGTACATGTGCTCTATTTGTTCCGGGCCGAGCGAGCGGCCTTCGGCGTCCAGGTCGATCGCCTGGCCGCCGGTCATGCCAATGGAGCCCGCGGACTCGGCAAGCAGGCGGACGAGCGCACAGCGGATCTCCGCATCGACGGCCGACGCGTCGGCGAGCAGCGCAAACGCGAGCGGCTGGAGCGCGTCCGCGGCGAGAATCGCCGTAGCTTCATCGAACTGGCGATGGACCGTCGGCTTGCCGCGTCGCAGGTCGTCGTCGTCCATCGCCGGCAGGTCATCGTGGACCAGCGAGAAGGCGTGGATGTACTCGATCGCCGCGGCCGGTGCGTCGAGGTGATCGAGCGGCGCGCCCACGCACTCGCCGGCGGCGTAGACGAGCAGCGGGCGAATGCGCTTGCCGCCGTTGAACACGGCGTACCGCATCGCCTCGTGCAGGAGTTCGGGCGATTCGCTCTCGCTCGGCAAGGATGCATCCAGCTTGCGCTGCACGCGCTCCGTGTATTCGTCAATTCGTTGTTCGAAGCTCACGGCCGGAAGCCTACACGATTTGCCCGCCGGTGCCCGCACCCGTTAGGCGTTATAATCCGCGGCCTTTGAGCCAGCCAAACGGGATCATGGACATGCAGGCGACGGCACGGGCGCAGCCCAACATCGCCCTGGTCAAGTACTGGGGTAAGCGCGACACCGTGCGCAACCTGCCGGCCGTCGGGTCGATCTCGATCACGCTGCATGACCTCTACACGCAAATGCAGGTCGAATTCGACGCGAGCCTCGACGCCGACCGGCTGACGGTCAACGGCGAGCAGGACGACGGCATGCTGCCTCGCATCAGCCACTGCCTCGACCTCGTCGCGGGTCCACAACGCGAGCGGGCCAGCGTCACGAGCACCTGCAATTTCCCGGTTGCCGCGGGGCTGGCGTCCTCCGCCTCGGCGTTTGCAGCAACGGCCTGTGCCGCGGCGGCGGCAGCCGGCATCGAGACATCGACGTCCGAACTCGCCAACCTGGCCGGCCGGGCGTCCGGCTCGGCGGCGCGATCGCTATATGGGGGCTTCGCCGAACTGAAGAACGCCGGCGATGCCGTCGAGGTCGAAACCATCGAGGACCCCGCGGCCTGGCCGCTCAGGGTCGTCATCGCGATCACGAAGGCCGGACCCAAAGCTGTCAGTTCGGGCGAGGCGATGGAACGCAGCCGTAAGACCTCACCTTTTTACGCGCGCTGGGTCGAAGAACAGCCGGCCGATCTCGACGAAGCTCGGGCCGCAATCGCGAGTCGTGATTTCGAGCGCCTTGCCGCGATCGCGGAGCACAACTGCCTGAAGATGCACTCGGTGATGTGGGCAAGCCGGCCGCCGATCGTCTACTGGAATTCGGCGACGCTTGACTGCATGAGCGCGGTTCGCGAGCTTCGCGCAAGGGGGCACGCGGTGTTTTTCACGATCGACGCAGGGCCGCAGGTCAAGGCGGTCTGCCTGCCGCAGGCCGAAGCGGCGGTGATCGAGGCGCTGCGCGGGACAGCCGGCGTCGAGACGATAATGACGAGCGGCCTCGGCGACGGTGCCGCGGTGGTGTCCGTCACGTGAGCCTCGTTACGGCCAGTGCGCCGGGCAAGGTCGTACTCGCCGGCGAGTATGCCGTGCTCGACGGGGCTCCGGCGATAGCGATGGCGGTGAACCGTCGCGCCATAGCGCGTTACACGCCGGGTCCGTTCAGCATCACCTGCGAGGGCGTCGTCGAAGGCAGCGACCGCACGCTGTTCGACGCCGTGCTCAGCGGCCTGTCACTCGATATCGAAGCAGGTGAATTCACCCTCGACACCCGAGGCTTCACGGATCCCGTCAGCGGCGCGAAGCTCGGCATCGGTTCGAGTGCCGCGCTGTCGGTGGCGCTCAACCTCCTGCTCGGTCGGATCGGCGACAAGGAGGCCGAGGCGCATGCCGCTCACCGGGCTTTCCAGCAAGGTGCGGGCAGCGGCATCGACGTTGCCGTCAGCACGACCGGCGGCCTTATCGAGTTCCGTCGCGAGGGCTACCGCGTCAGCCCAATCGATTGGCCCGAGGGACTCCAGTATCGGCTGCTCTGGAGCGGCGTGCCGTCCAGCACGCGCGACAAGCTCGCAAAGCTCGACGCCGGCGGCCCGAGTCGGGACCGGCTCGCGGACGCCGCGGCCTCGGTCGCCGCGGCCTGGAGGAGCGGCGAGGCTGCAGCCGTTGTTGCCGGCACTCGCGACTACGTGGCTGCCCTGGAGGCATTCGATGCGGACTATCGTATCGGCATTTTCGAGGCAGGCCATGCCGAGCTGGTCGCGGCTGCGCCTGAAACACTGGCGTACAAGTCCTGTGGGGCCGGCGGCGGCGACCTCGGTATCGCACTGGGCACCGATCGCGACGCGCTGGATGCATTCGTCGATGTAGCCCGGGAGCACGGATTCGCCTCGCTCGACCTGCGAGTGGATCGCCACGGTGCGGCCATCAGCGGTGCCGCCGCATGACCGTCCCGCTGCGACTGTAGTAAAAGAAGCGCATGACCGACTCTCGTCTTCCAGGGTTCTACCGTCTCGACGTCGTCGACCGCATCGACGCGCTCGAGCGCGGCGGCTGGCTGTCAGCGGCAGATGCGGATGCGCTTCGCGACGGTCGCCAGGTCCTTGCACTTCGATCCGCGGACAAGATGATCGAAAACGTCGTCGGTACGTTCGGCCTGCCGCTCGCGGTCG
>JASJBG010000077.1 GCA_030066625.1 Woeseiaceae bacterium | reverse complement strand
GCTGGAAGCGCTACAAGGTCAGAAATGGCGAGACGATCTCGGAGATCGCCGAGGACAATCACACCTCGATTGCGGCGATCCGCTCCGCCAACAACCTGCGCGGCAATACCATACGGGCGGGACACCACCTGCTGATCCCCGTGTCGACCAAACCGCTCGCCGCGTACAGCCAGAGCGCCGACGCGCGACTCGAGCGCACCCAGAACCGGAAGCGCAAAGGCGCGAAAGTCGAACACATCGTCGCCAGCGGCGAGAGCTTCTGGACGATCAGCCAGCGCTACAAGGTGACGACCCGCCAGGTGGCGGCCTGGAACGGCATGGCGCCGGGCGACACGCTGTCGGTCGGCAAGAAACTGGTGGTTTGGACAGATTCGGACGTGGCACCGCGCACGTCGCCGACGCAGGCACTGGGCAACACGACCCGTAAACTCAATTACACGGTCAGGAACGGCGACTCGCTGTACCTGATTGCCAAACGCTTTCGCGTGTCGATCAGCCAGATCGCGCGCTGGAACAACCTCGATAAGAGCAAGTACCTGAGACCCGGTCAGCGGCTGACGATGTACGTCGATGTGACGGACCAGTCGAGTTAGAATAGCCGCCGCAAAAAGAACCACTAAAACGGGGAATCACTATGGGCTTCATGGCCGGCAAGCGCGCGCTGATCGTGGGCGTCGCGAGCGATCGTTCCATTGCCACGGGCATCGCCGAGGCATTCGCGCGCGAAGGCGCCGAGATCGCCTTCACCTACCAGAACGACAAGCTCAAAGGGCGTGTCGAGAAACTCGCCACGAGGCTCGGGCAGTCGACGGACCTGCTGTTCCCCTGCGACGTAACCAGCGACGAGGAAATCGGCGCGGTATTCGAAGGCTTAAGCAAGCACTGGGACGGTTTCGACATCCTCGTCCACTCGGTTGGCTTCGCGCCGCGTGAACAGCTCGAGGGCGGCTTCACCGAGTCGATCACGCGCGACGGCTATGCGATCTCGCACGATATCTCCGCGTACAGCCTCGCGGCCCTCGCCAAGGCGGCCCGGCCGATGATGACCGGCCGCAATGCCGCGATCCTCGCGCTCACCTACAACGCCGCGGTCCAGGTCGTACCGAACTACAACGTCATGGGGCTCGCGAAGGCCAGCCTCGAGTCCTGCGTCCGTTTCCTGGCCGCCGACCTCGGGCCGGAGGGCATCCGTGTCAACGCGATCTCGGCCGGCGCGATCAAGACCCTCGCCGCCGCGGGTATCAGCGGTTTTCGCAAGATGCTCGGCTACGCGGAGAAAGCCTCGCCGCTCAGGCGCACGGTTACCATCGAGGAAGTCGGCAACACGGCCGCGTTCCTCTGCTCCGACCTTGCGAGCGGCATTACGGGCGAAACGACCTTCGTGGATGCGGGCGTCAACATCATGGGCATGGTCTTCGACGAGGACGACTAGTCGCCCACATCGGGGGGCTTCTACAGCCTCTCGTAAATCACCGAATATCGATCTGCCATTGCGGCAGCGTCAAGCGTCATCGCTTTCTCTCGATTCGCCGCACGGACCGACGCGGTCCAGTCGGGCCGGTCGATAACGGTCTCGATACCGGCTATTAGCTGCTCCGGGTTCTCGGGCTCGATGAGCCGCCCGTTGACGCCGTCTTCGAGGAATTCAGGGATACCGTCCACATTGCTGCCAACGACCGGCAGGCCGAAATACATGGCGTCGATCATCGCCGAGCCGATCGCTTCCTTGAGCGACGGGAAGACGAACAGGTCAAAGCTCGCATAGTAGTCGCCCACGTTATCGACGAAACCCTCGAGCAGGATATTGTCGAAGTCACCAATCGCATCGCGAAAGGCCGCCTCGTCGCGGCCGCTGCCGCACAGGACGAACTGCCAGTCGGGGTGCCGATCACGAACCTGGTGCGCGGCTTCGATAATCGTGCGCTGGCCTTTGTGAGCGTGATCCAGCGCGCCGACATGGCCGATGACGGTCTTGCCCTGGAAACGCTCCCTGAGCGCCCTGACGGCGTCAGGATCGGCCTCGAGCGCGGCATGCGCATCGGGCACGATATCGAAGTCGATATCCGCGTAGCGCGGCCGCATCGATTCGGCGACGGCCTCCGATATCGCCACGACCGACAGCGCACGATGGTAGGCGCGGTCCCTTATCCAGGACGGGCGCTGCGGATTGGGCACGCGCCGGGTAATCACGTAGGGAATGCCGAATAGCAGTGACGCCAGCCAGCCGGCGTAGACGCCCCTGCCCTCGTGGATCTGCACGACATCGCAGCCGCGCGCCGCGATCGCGGCCGCCAGCGGGTTCGAAGCGACCTCGACGATCTCGAGGCCTTCGATGTCTTCGGAGCGCCGCCGGAACTCGTCGTTGCCCCTGCGGATGACGAGTCGCTGGGGGCTACCACGCCTCGCCAGTTCGCGGACCAGGAGCTCCGCCTGGCGTTCACCGCCGCGGTAACCCGAGGCGAGGTTGACGTGGCAGATGCGCAATCGCTACTCGATGGCGACCTTGGTCTTCTCGCCCGACAGGCGCGCCACGATCGTCGCGCAGCTCGCGTCGCCCCAGATGTTGATGCTCGTCCTCGCCATGTCGAGCACGCGATCGAATACGAGCAGCACGCCGATTGCCTCGACCGGCAGGCCGATCGCGGCGAGGATGATCGCGATGGCGACCAGCGATGCGGACGGCACGCCGGCGACACCGATCGACGTCAGCAGCGCAATCGTCACGATCGTAAACTGGACACCGAAGGTGAGCTCCAGCCCGTAGGCCTGCGCGATGAACATAGCCGCCGCGCATTCGTACAGCGCGGTACCGTTCATATTCACCGTCGCGCCCAGCGGCAGCACGAAGCTCGATACCTCGTTGGACACACCTACATTCTCTTCGACGGACTCCATCGTGATCGGCAGCGTTGCCGACGACGACGCCGTCGAGAACGCCGTCAGCAGCGCGGGCGACACTCCCTTCATGACTTTGAACGGGCGCACCCTGCCGACGAAGCGCAGCAAGACCGGCAGCGTGATGAATGCATGTAGCGCAAGCGCCAGCAGCACGCAGAAGGCGAACAGCAGTAACGGTCCGGCCGCGTCGAAGCCGGTTTCGGCGACGACTTTCGCCACCAGGCCGAACACGCCGATCGGAGCGAACATCATGATCCACTCCGTCATCTTCATCATGACGTGGAAGACGCCGTTCCAGAACTTGAACAGCGGCTCGGCGTACTCATGGCCGAGGTGCGTCATGAAATAGCCAAACAGGATCGCGAAGAAGATCAGGCCGAGCATCTGCCCTTCGGCGGCCGCCATGACGATGTTCGTCGGCACCATGCGCAGGAATATCTCGGCAACGTCGCCGGCACCCTTGCCCTCTACCCGCTCGCGAATGTCGTCCGCGGGTGCGTCGAGAGCCAGCATGTCGCCGGCCGGCTCGCCGTCGACGATGCCCGGCGCGACGGCGTTGATCACGATCAGGCCGATCAGGATTGCCGCGAGCGTCGTCGTTCCGTAGAAGATCAGCGTTTTACCGCCAAGCCTGCCGAGATTGCCGCCGCTGCCGATGCCTGCAACACCGACGATAATCGACGACGTAATCAGCGGTACGATGATCATCTTCAGCGCATTCAGGAACAGCGTACCGATGTACTGGAACATCGACACGATCGGCACGCCGAATACGTTCGGCGTCGAGGTATCGGTTGTGCCTACGTTGACGGCATAGCCGGCGATGACGGCCAGCGCGATCGCGCCGATGATCTGCCAGTGCAGCGGAATCTTTCGCATGTGAACTCTAGAACAGGCCGCCGGCGGTCACGACATCTTCGTTGATGACGATGTCCGCTTCGTCGTACAGCGACTTGACGAAGGCCTGCAGGTCGCCGAAACCCGACTGCTGCGCAAGCTGCAGCTTGCCCTGGTCGCGCTGTGACAGCGGAATTGATTCGGGTCGTCCCGGCAGCACGGCATCGAGGCTGTAGACCGAGTAGCCGCCCTGCAGGTTGCGGACACGGCCGACGACCGGTGATTCGGGGGTCGGCTTGCCGGCCGCGAACACTTCGAAGAGCAGCGACTGGTCGATGGTCTGATCGGCACGCCCGACCAGCTGCGGCTCGGCCAGGTTCATGCCGGCGGCATCCGCCGCGACGCCGAAGTCCTCGCCGCCATTGACGGCCGCGAGCATCTGCTCGGCACGATCGACCATGATGGTTTCGGCCTGCTGGCTCCTGAGCGCGGCCTCGACCTGGTCGCGCACATCGGCCAGCGGCTGACGTACGGGCTCGTTGTACTGCGCCACCTTGAACACGACCGCCGAGTTGGCGTCGAGTTCGACGATCTCCGAGATCTGCCCGCCGGTCAGCACGAGCTCATCGAACACCGCGTCGATCGCGGCCTGGTTGTTGCCGATCTCGCCGCCGCCGGCACGCGTGAACCCGGCAATCGTCTTGACCTCGAGACCGACGGTCTCGCCTATCGCCTGCATGTCGCTCAGGTCGAACATCGCGTCCGACACGCGGCGCTCGAGATCGAGATACAGCGCATCAGCCTCGTTTTCCCTGAGCTCGCCGAGCAGTTCCGCACGAACCTGGTCGTACGGCAGCGGCCCCGGCTCGAGGACCTGGTCGAGCCTCAGGACGTGGAAGCCGAACTGGCTGCGTACCGGCCCGGCAAGCTCGCCGGCGTTCATCGAGAAAATCTCGCTCGCCAGCTCGGGCTCGAACCAGTCGCGCGACTGCGGCCCGAAATCGCCGCCCTGTTGAGCGGTCAGCGTATCGGCGGACAGCTCGGCGGCGAGTTCCTCGAAGGATTCACCGGCATCGACGCGGGCCCGAATCTCGTTGGCCGTTGCCTCGGCGGTCGCCTCGTCGTCACCGAAAAGGACCAGGATATGCCGCGCCTGGCGCTGCTCGTCCTGCAGGTAGCGGTCCCGGGAGCCGTCGTAGAGAGCGCGAATCTCGTCCTCGCTGACCTCGACCTGCTCCGCGACCTCGTCACGGCGCAGCTCGATGTACTCGATATCGGCGGACTCGGGCAGCTGGTACAGCGTCGGGTTGTCCTCGTAGTACGCCGTGATCATGTCATCGGTTATCGCGATGGTGGCGGCGACATCGTCCTCGGCAATCGACGCCACCGTGACGACCCGCTGCTCGGCGAACAGGTTCAGGTAGCGACGGTACTCTGCCGGCGTAACGAGCGCGGTCGCCGCGATAGCAAGCTGCAATTGCTCCTGTCGCATGCTGCGGCGAAGCAGCGCCTCGTAGTCCGTCGGCGTGCGTCCCTGCGCCGCGATCGTCAAGCGGTAGGTCTCCATATCGAAGACCCCGTTCTGCTGGAAATCGGGCGTCTCCTGGATGCGCCGCATGACCTGCTCGTCGCTGATGCGATAGCCGCGATCATTCAGGTAGTTCTCGATCAGCTGATCCACGATCAGCTGATCGAGCAGCTGCCGGCGGATCTGGTCGCGGAGCGGACCGTCCGCGCTGGCGAGCTGAGGGTTGGCCTGGATCGCATCGCGATAGCGCGCCTCGAAGGCGCCCGGGCTGACCTCCTCGCCATCGACCTTGGCGGCATAGGTCGAGCCGATGAAGCTGTAGTTCAGGCCGAAGAAAATAAAGGAGAAGCCGATCACCCCGAGGATGACGAGCGCGAACGTCCCCGTGAGGTTCTCGCGGATGTGTTGCAGCATGGTGGGATTTGGGTTGACCTAGGAAAGGCCGGGGATTTTAGCGGGTTGGCGGGGACATTGGAACGGTTGTAGGGAGCCGGACCAAAAGCTGTAGGAGCGGCTTCAGCCGCGACAATCGTCTCAGATTGAGTTCGCGGCTGAAGCCGCTTGTATGGTGATCGGTGCCTGAAATCGGGAAGATGGAAGGCGCCGGGATGGGAGGGACGAAAGCCGCATCTGAGCAGTTGTTACAGACAGTAGGAGGCTTCTCCCCATCCCCTCACCAATGAACGCCGATTAGGAATCTAGCTGTCACCCCAGCCGATTGTTCGCAAGCTTGCGTCCGGTGAGTCCCGGCTTCACGGCAACTAACCGCGGAGATCATTGTGGCAAATACCGTTACGCAAATCACCCTGGGCATCGATGTGTCCAAGGACGAACTCGTCATCCATCACCGGGAAGACGGCACCAGCTGCACCCTCAACAACGATCGCGACAGCATCCGGGCCTGGCTTAAGCGCCTGCCGGCACCGGCACGGTTGGCGGTCGAGCCGACCTCGCGCTACCACTTCGAGCTTGTCGAGCAATGCCATGCGCTCGGGCATCGCGTGTTCCTGGTCAACCCGCGGCAGCTGGTGCACTACCGCGAGAGCGTCGGCGAACGCCACAAGTCCGACCTTGACGATGCGCGCCTGCTGGCGCGCTTCCTGGACCGGGAAGCCAGTCAGCTCAGGGCCTTCAGGCCCAACAG
Organism: Woeseiaceae bacterium; assembly: GCA_030066625.1. Taxonomy (GTDB): domain Bacteria; phylum Pseudomonadota; class Gammaproteobacteria; order Steroidobacterales; family Woeseiaceae; genus UBA1847. The sequence continues at coordinate 5,461 of JASJBG010000077.1, read as the reverse complement.
CCGCAACGCGCAGGCGCTTTGGGGCCTGATCAAGCGTCGTGCCACGGTCGTCGAGGCGAGAATACAGCTGCGACAATCGCTCAGCGACATGAAACTGCCGCAGCAGGCCCTGATGAGCCAGTTCCGGTTGCTCCTGCAACGTATCGACCAGCGCATCCAGGCGCTTATACAGAGCCTCGGCTGGCAGGCCGACTATCAGCGCTGCCTGTCGCTGCCCGGGATCGGGCCGCTCAACGCCGCCGCCCTCGTGTGCACCTTCCATCGCGCCAGCTTCTCAGGCAGCGATGCGTTCGTCGCCTACTTAGGACTCGATGTGCGGCGACGCGAGTCCGGTACCTTCAAAGGCAAGCGCAAGCTCACCAAGCGCGGTGAACCTGCGCTGCGGCGACTGCTCTTCTGCGCCACCCAGGCGGCAAGAAACCACGACCGCTTCGACCGCTACTACCACGCACAGCTCGACAAGGGGCTGCCCAAAACCGCCGCAAAGATCATCCTCGCTCGCAAGCTCGCTCGCATCGCCTTCGCGCTCATGGCTCGACAGGAGAACTTCATGCCGAAACAAAACCCTCGCAACTCGCCATAGAATCTCCTACGGCGAACGGGGCTACTTGTAGGAGGGCCTTCAGGCCCGCTCCTACATGCCTGGAACGGCGACCTTCGGGCGGAGGAACTCCATGATGCGGCCGGGGAGATAGAAGTGCGGCTTCAGCGGGGTGCCGCCGTCGATGAAGCCGACGTGGCCGCCGGCCTCGCTGATCTCCAGGCAGACGGCGTGAGAGAGCCGCTCACGGTGCGGAATGACGCCGGGCGTCATGAACGGGTCGTCGATCGCGTTGACGATCAGCGTGGGCTTCTCGATAGACTTCAGGAAGCGCTGTGAGCTGCAGCGGTCGTAGTAGTCGTCCATGCCATCGAAGCCGTGCAGTGGTGCGGTCACGGCATCGTCGAATTCGGCAAACGAGCGCGCTGCCATCGCCCGGTCCCAGTCGAACGCGGCTGTGTGCCGATCGAATTTCTGGCGCAGCGAGTTCTTCATGCGCCTTATCAAGTACCACTGGTAAAACCTTGAAAAACCGGGAGTATCTAGTGCCTCTGCGCACAGGTGCAGGTTCAGCGGCACGCACACGGCAACAGCCGCCCTGAGCGGCGTCGTGTCGGCGGCTTCGCCGAGGTACTTCAGCAGTACGTTGCCGCCCAGGGAGAAGCCGACAGCCGCAACCGGGCCGTAACGCTCGCTTTTTTGTACCCGGCTCAGGAAGTAGCGGATGTCGTTGGTCTCGCCGGCGTGGTAGCGGCGCGGCAGACGGTTGGAGTAGTCGCCGCAGTCGCGGAAGTGCAGGACGCAGCAGTGCCAGCCCGCATCGGCCGCCGCACGCATGGTCATCCGCGCATAGGTCGATTCCGCCGAGCTTTCGAGGCCGTGCAGGATGATGAGCAGGGGTGCCGTCGGCGGAGGCCGGTCGGCGTTGACCACCCAGTCCACGGCCGTCGCGTCTCCGTCCGGCAGCTCGAGGATCTCACGCCGAAGCTCGACGCGCTTCCGGTACACCCAGGGCAGCGATGGGTAGATCGTCTGCAGGTGCCGGTGCTTGAGCCAACGAGCGGGCCTGAAGCCGCTCCGGATGATGCGATTGTCCGTCGTGTCCATACGCTAGAGACCAAAAAAAGGCCCCCGGCCTAAGCTGGGGGCCCGCCGTGGAGTGTTAACCCCTTCAGGCATGCAACAGGGGGCGGGGGAGCAATCCCTGTCGCACGCTTCAAGCTAGGGCATCGGGCGCCTCGCTGTCAAGGCGATGAAAAATGGTGCGTTCGGGCAACTGTCTCGACGCTGGTTTTGCCTCTGAGCACCCCGAGTTGCCAGTGTTCGATGGCCCATTTCCAGACCTCGTCGAGGCTGCCCGTGTCCAGACCATCGGGCGGTGACTGGCCCAGTGCGGCCAGCGCCGCGACCAGCACCGGAACGGCGCGATCGAGCGGAATGGCCGGTGCGCCGGTCAGCTTGCTGAGCTTCGAACCATCGGCGTGTACGGCGACCGGGATGTGCGCGTAGGTCGGCGTATGCAGGCCGAGGCAGCGTTGCAGCCAGATCTGCCGGGGCGTCGAATCCATGAGATCGATGCCGCGAACGATGTCGGTGATGCCCTGCAGGTGGTCGTCCACGACGACGGCGAGGTGATAGGCGACCAGGCCATCGCGGCGCAGTACGACGAAATCGCCCGACTCCGTTTCCAGTCGCTGTTCCTGGCGACCTTGCAGGCGGTCTTCGAAGCCAATCGGCTCGTCGGTCGTCCGCACCCGAACCGCGTATTCGTCCGCGTCGCAGCCGGCCCGGCAGGTGCCCGGGTAAATGATGCCCAGCGGACCTCGGGGCGCATCGGCCAGGTCCTTGCGAGAGCAATTGCAGTGGTAGCTGAGCCCGGACTCGGCCAGGCGGTCCAGCGCCTCCCGGTGTGCGTCGGCCGATGCACCCTGGTAGCTGATATCGTCATCCCACTCGAAGCCGTAGTGCTCCAGGGCGTTGACGATGAGGCGATCGGCACCGGGCTGCTCGCGCGGCGGATCCATGTCCTCAATACGGACCAGCCAGCGACCGTTTCGGTGGCGCGCCTCGAGATAGCTCGCCACGGCAGCGAGCAGGGAGCCGAAATGCAGGGGGCCGGTCGGCGAGGGAGCGAATCGGCCGACGTAGTCTCCGGATTCGCTCACTCGTTACGACCGGTCTCGGGCGTTACCGGTAGCGGTCGTCCCGGTCGCGGAACTGGCGCTCGGCAAGCTCGCGGCGCTCCTGTGCCTCGAGGCACAGCGTTGCAACGGGGCGCGCTTCGAGTCGCTTCAGGCCGATTTCCTCGCCGGTCTCGTCGCAGTATCCGTAGCTGCCGTCATCGATACGAGCCAGTGCCGAATCGATCTTGCGCAGCAGCTTGCGCTCGCGATCCCGGGTGCGGAGTTCGAGGCCGAATTCCGATTCCTGGGTAGCGCGATCATTGGGATCCGGGAAGTTGGCCGCCTCGTCCTGCATGTGATGCACGGTGCGGTCGACCTCGTACATGAGCTCTTTCTTCCAGGCCGTCAGGATCTGCCGGAAATGGTCCAGCTGGCCCGTGCTCATGTAGTCCTCGCCGCGCTTCGGCTTGTAGGGTTCGATACCGTGGATCGGCCCCGTCAGCAGGTTGGAGCGAGGTTTGGACGGCCGCCGGGCGGCCGCGGTCGATGCGACCGACGTGCGCCGGGGCGTCACCTTCTTGACCGAAGCCTTTTTGCGGCTGGTGGTCTTGCGAGTGGCCGCCTTGGCCGGTGCCTTCTTGCGGCTCACTGACTTCTTTGCCACCTTTTTCTTGCTGACAGCCTTCTTGGCGACCTTTTTCTTCGCCACCTTCTTCTTGCTCACGGCCTTTTTCTTGGCCACTTTTTTCTTGGCAACCTTCTTCTTGGTTACCTTTTTCTTGCTGACAGCCTTCTTCTTCGCGACTTTCTTCTTCGCAACCTTCTTGCGAGACGTCGTCTTTTTCTTGGTCACCTTACGCTTGCTGGCAGCCGGCTTCTTGCGTGCCGACGCCTTCTTCGCCGTGGCCTTCTTTTTGGAGGCCGGGGCTTTCTTCCGCTTCTTGCTCGCGGTCTTCTTTGCGGGCATTTCGTACTCCTGCCGGACCGAGAAAAGGCGGCGATTATACATGGCTTCAGGGCCCTGTGAAGCCTGTTTTTTCCGCTATTTCCGGGGCCTCCGGAAGGACCTGTCTTTTCCGGGCGACAATCGTTTTATCCCGGCATTTCCTTTACACTACGCCGATTCTCTGGGCACCGGGCACGACACGAGCGAATGCGTCTCAGCAAAATCAAGCTTGCCGGCTTCAAATCCTTCGTAGACCCCACAACTATTACCTTCCCATCGAGCCTCGTCGGCGTGGTGGGCCCGAATGGCTGTGGTAAATCCAACGTCATTGACGCCGTCCGCTGGGTCATGGGCGAGAGCTCGGCCAGCCGGCTGCGCGGCGACTCGATCACGGACGTCATTTTCAACGGTTCGAGCGCCAGGAAGCCGGTCGGCGCGGCCTCCGTGGAGCTCCTGTTCGATAACAGCGAAACGACCCTCGAGGGCCAGTATGCGAAATACGCCGAGATCTCGATCCGCCGCGAGGTCTCCCGCGACGGCATCTCGACCTATTACCTGAACGGCACCCGCTGCCGCCGCAAGGACATCACCGGCGTATTCCTTGGCACGGGCCTCGGTCCGCGCAGCTACTCGATCATCGAGCAGGGCATGATTTCGCGCATCATCGAGGCGAAGCCCGAGGAGATGCGGGTCTTCATCGAGGAAGCGGCAGGCATCTCCAAGTACAAGGAGCGCCGCCGCGAGACCTCGAATCGCATCAAGCACACGAAGGAGAACCTCGAGCGCCTCACCGACGTGCTCGACGAGGTCGAGAAGCAAATCCGCCATCTCGACCGGCAGGCGAAAACGGCTGAACGCTACGGCCGCTACAAGGAAGAAGAGCGCCGGACCGCGGCCGAGCTGCTCGCACTCAGGACCAAGGATCTCGACGAGCAGGGCGAGGAAGCCCGTTCGCGCCTTGCCGAGCGCAAGACGAAGCTCGAATCACTGATCGCCGACCAGCGCCGTATCGAGGCCGACATCGAGGACTCTCGCGTGCTGCAGAGCGAGCGCACGGACGACTTCAACGCCGTGCAGGGTCGCTACTACAAGGTCGGCGGTGAGATCGCCCGACTCGAGCAGTCGATCGAGCACGCCCGCGAACTGCGCGAGCGGCAGGAGAAAGACCTGAAGCTCGCGGTGCAGGGCGCCGCCGAGATCGTCGAACACATCGACAAGGACCAGGACGAGATCGCCCAGCTCGAGCTGACGCTGAACGAACTGGTGCCGGGCCTCGAGCAGGCGCGGCAGCAGGAGCGGTCCTCGTCACAATCGCTCGACAGAGCCGAAGCTGCGTTGGCCGAGTGGCAGCAGGAGTGGGAAGCCTACGCGCAGCGCGTCAATGACGCCCAGCAGCAGCAGAACGTCGAAAAGACCCGTGCCGAGCAGATCGAGTCGCGCTTGAAGAGCTTCGGCGAGCGGCAGAAGAAACTGGCCGAGGCCCAGACGGACAACGACCAGGACGAACTGCAGGCGAAGTTTGACGACCTGACCGAGCAGGAGATGCGCAAGCGCCAGGCTCGCGAGGAGTTCGATCGCCACCTCGGCGATATCAACGAGAAGATTCGCAAGCTGCGTGAGCAGGACCAGAAGCTCACCAAGCTCGTCGACGAGCGCCGCGGCGTGCTGCAGGCGGCACAGGGTCGCTTCGCCTCGCTAGAGGCACTGCAGAAGGCCGCGCTGGGCGAGGGCGACGAGGGCGTGCAGAAATGGCTCGAGTCGAGTGGCCTCGACGACAACCAGCGCGTCGCACAGGCACTGGACGTGGAGGACGGCTGGCAGAAGGCTGTCGAGACCGTGCTGGGCGACTAC
>JASJBG010000008.1 GCA_030066625.1 Woeseiaceae bacterium | reverse complement strand
ACTCGAGCACCAGCGACGCACCCGCGCAGACCCTGCTGCTCGGCTTCGCCTCGAGCCAGGGCACGGGCCGCTGCGACCGTATCGAGGTCGAGGTCGTCGAATGGCGCTTCGTCGCCGACCCCTCCACGGGCGATATCTCCAGCAATTTCCGAACCTTGCGCAGTTTCGCAGCGACCCTCACCGACGGCAGTCCCAGCCTCTGCCAGTAGGCCTCGGCGCGCCCTGAAAACCCGTCGACGACGACGGCAATTGCGTACATCAATTGTCGCAAACTCGGGATATAATAGTTTCTTCTGATACTACTTGGTCGGCAGTGCTCCCCTGCCGTATGCCCATGCACTTGCGAAAAACACCCCCGGAAAACCCGACAAACACGACGCTCGACGCCCTCAAGACCTGGGTCGACCAGGTCGCCGAACTGACCCGGCCCGAGGACATCCACTGGTGCACCGGTAGCGACAAGGAATATCGAACGCTGGTCTCGCAGATGCTCGCCGATGGCACGCTCAAGACGCTCAACGAGACCACGTATCCGAACTGCTACCTGCACCTGTCGGACCCCGACGACGTCGCCCGTGTCGAGCACCTGACCTTCGTCTGCACCGCCGACCAGCAGGATGCCGGCCCGAACAACAACTGGATGCCGCCAGCGGACGGCCACGCGAAGATGAACGCGCTGTTCGACGGCGCGATGCGCGGCCGGACGATGTACGTGATTCCTTACTGCATGGGTCCGGTCGATTCGCCCTACTCGCGCTGCGGCATCGAGATCACCGACAGCCCGTACGTCGTGATCAATATGAAGATCATGACGCGCATGGGCGAGGCAGCGCTCGCGCGCATCGAGCGCGAAGGCAAGTTTGTTCGCGGCCTGCACTCGACGGGCGAGCTCGACCCCGAGCGCCGCTTCATCATGCACTTCCCGGACGAGCTGTCGATCAAGAGCTACGGCTCCGGCTACGGCGGCAACGCGCTGCTTGGCAAGAAATGCCACGCGCTGCGCATCGCCAGTTACCAGGCGCGCACCGAGGGCTGGCTCGCCGAACATATGCTGATCCTGGGCGTCGAAAGCCCGGAGGGCGAGACCACCTACATCGCCTGCGCATTCCCGTCAGCCTGCGGCAAGACCAACCTGGCCATGATGGTGCCGCCGGCGTCCCAGCCCGGCTGGAAAGTCTGGACACTCGGCGACGACATCGCGTGGCTGCATCTCGACGAAGACGGCCAGCTGCGCGCCATCAACCCCGAGTCGGGCTATTTCGGCGTGGTCCCGGGTACCAACGAGAAGACCAACAAGAACGCCTACGACATGATCCAGCACGACGCGATCTTCACCAACGTCGGCCAGACGGCGGATGGCGAACCGTGGTGGGAGCAGAAGAAGACGGGAACGCCGGTTATTGACTGGCAGGGCCGTGATTACGACCCGGCCACCGCGAAGGCTCCGGCTGCGCACCCCAACTCCCGGTTCACGGTCTCCGCGAAGAACAACCCGAGCTACTCGACGCTTGCGGATGCGCCGGAGGGCGTGCCGATCTCCGCGATCGTGTTCGGCGGCCGCCGCAAGGAAATCGCGCCTCTCGTTTACGAAGCCAAGGACTGGAAGCACGGCGTGCTCGTCGGCGCTGGCGTCGCCTCGGAAACGACTGCGGCGATGGTCGGCAACGTCGGCGTCGTCCGTCGCGACCCGATGGCGATGAAGCCCTTCTGCGGCTATAACTTCGCCGACTACTGGTCGCACTGGCTGTCGTTCGACGAGCGGACGGACAAGCTGCCGAAGATCTTCCACGTCAACTGGTTCCGCCAGGACGCAGACGGCAAGTTCCTGTGGCCCGGCTTCGGCGAAAACCTGCGCGTGCTGCGCTGGATCATCGACCGCTGCGAAGGCCGGATCGATGCCCGCCGTACGCCGATCGGCTACCTGCCGAACGCCGAGGACATCGATACGAGCGAACTCGACATCTCCGACGAGACAATGCACGCGCTGACGACGATTAATCGCGAGACGTGGCTTGAGGAGATCGCATCAATCGGCGAATACCTCGAGAGCTACGGCGATCGATTGCCGGCGGATCTGAAGCAGGAACAGCAGAAGGTCGCCGAGGACCTGGCGAAGGCCTCCTAGCTACCGCCGGCTACTATTCTACGGCCTTGTAGTGAATCGCGAGCGAGGAGCCCGGCTCCTCGGCTCGGCCGAGGCCTATCGTCCCTTCGGTCCGGAGCTCGATCGAGTCGCGGCGCACGAAGGTCTCGTCGCCTCGGACGTTGAGGAGGAACGTGCCGTTCGTCGACTGGTCGATGAGCACGAACTTGCCGCGCCGCATCTCGACCTTGGCGTGAATCCGTGAAATCAGGTTGCCCTTGATCACGAGGTCGTTGTCATCTGCGCGGCCGATATTGACGCTCTTGCGCCGATCCGAGACCTCCAGCGACGCATTGCGGAAAGTGAGTATCAGCTTGGAGGCCTTGCCGCCCTTCGACTCCCAGTCGATCGTCGGCAGCATGCTCGTGGCTTCCTCGGGATTCCAGAGCAGTTCATAGAGCGCGACCTCGTCGAGGCGCCCGCGGACGGTTGCGACGTCGATCTGGCGGGTTTGCTTCTGCATCTCCGGCCCCATCAGCTTCACTGTCTCGCCGGAGATCACGATTTGCTTGGCCTTCGCCTGTGAGGTCATCCGGTTGGCCGTGTGCACGGCCGCCCCGAAGATGTCGTTCTGCTCCTGCACGACCGGGCCAAAGTGGCAACCGATGCGAATCGAGACCGGGATGTTCTCGCCGTTCTTGTTGTCGGCGGAGATCTTCGACTGCATCAGGATGGCAGCCTTCATGGCCTCGTCAACGGTCGGGAATGTCGACATCACCTCGTCGCCGATCGTCTTGATGACGGTGCCGTTGAACTGGTGGGTCGCGTCCTTCATGACGTCCAGGCAGACGGCCACGGTCTCACTCGCCTTGGTATCGCCGAACTTGTCGTACAGCTGGGTGCTGCCGACTACGTCAGCAAAGACAATTGCGACTTCAAGATCCCGCGCCATGTGCCTAATTCTACAGGCTATTTTTCGGCAACGATATACGCAATCCAGGCCAGATCGGCCTCGCCTTTGGCATCCGGGGTGAACTCGCCGTTGCCCTCGCCGTCCTCGTCCTCACCTTCCCAGTAGACCGTCACCTTGCTGAAGCCGGCCTCCAGGAGCAGGTCGCGGAGTTCAGGCGCGGTGTAGAGGCGCCATTGGTAGGTAAACGCACGCTTGAGCTTTGACCCATCGGGAAACTTGAAGTGGATGAAGCACTTCATGTGATTGGTGACGGGATGGAACTCGGCCTGCTCCCATATATAAGTGAAGCCGTCGTGCTTGGTCTTTTCCTTGGTTTCCTCGAATGACTCGGGGCCGCCGAACATGTCCATGAACAGCACACCGTCGTCCTTGAGGGCTTCGTGGCAGCGGCGCATGTAGCGCAGCATCGTGGCGCGTTCCTCGAAGATCCAGTAGCTGAAGTTGAATGCGGCCATCAGGTCGACCTTGGGCGTCTCGACCGTCAGCACGTTCGATTCGATCAGGCTGACCCGCGCCCGGTCCTCGGCCGGCAGTTTGCCGATGCGGTTGTTGCGACCCCACTCCAGCACGTCCGGATCGATATCGACGCCGATAGCCTGGAACTTGGGACCCTGTTTTACCCACTCGCAGGCCGCGCTGGCAGTGCCGCAAAAGTCTTCCCGGAACAGGTAGCCGGTGCGGCCGCGAAGCTCCTTGAAAGTCGTTTGCAGGAATTCGATCTCGTTCTCGACGTTCTGAACGGACTCCTCGTAAAGCTCGTGGATATCGGCCTGTTCGGCCATGCTTCGCTTCTGCTTCAAGTCTTTCGCACCCATCTGAGTCGGCTTGCCCCCGCGAGAAGTATTTTTTGGAAAGACCGCTAGTTTAAGCAGCTTGCGGTAGCGCGTCGAGCGCTCTCTTGATCACATCTATGCCCGCGCCTTCACGATGCGCGTGCTCGCTCAGGGTTCGACGCCATGCCCTCGCCCCGGGCTGGCCGGCAAACAGGCCGAGCATGTGCCGCGTAATCCGGTTCAGGCGCTCACCCTCGGCAAGCTGCGATTCGACATAGGGCAGCATTGATTCGACCACCGAACGGCGATCCGGCAATTGAACGCCTGACAGAAAATCCTGTTCGAGGACGGCGAGAAAATACGGATCGTGATACGCCTGGCGGCCGATCATGACGCCGTCGACGTGATCGAGCGCCTCACGCACCTGCGATACGTCGGTGATGCCACCGTTCAAAATGATCTCCATTTCAGGCAGTTCTGCCTTGAGTCGATACACGTACTCATACTTGAGTGGCGGCACACTGCGATTCTCTTTCGGGCTCAGGCCCTCGAGGATCGCAACCCGTGCATGGACGATGAACTTGCGGCAGCCGGCCTCGGCCAACGGATCGACGAAGCCGCGCAGGTACTCGTACGAATCGTTGTCGTCGATGCCGATTCGTGACTTGATCGTCACGGGCACATCGGTGATCTCGCACATTGCCTTGAAGCAGTCGACCACGATGTGCGGCGTCGCCATCAGGCAGGCGCCGAACTGGCCGCTCTGGACGCGATCGCTCGGGCAACCGACGTTGATGTTGATCTCGTCGTAGCCCGCCGCCGCGGCCTTCGCGGCGGCCTCAGTCATCAGCGCCGGGTCGCTTCCGCCCAGCTGCACCGCGACCGGGTGTTCGGCGGCATCGAAACGCAGCAGCCTGTCAGCGTCGCCGTGATGTATTGCGGCGGCCGTTACCATCTCGGTATAGAGCTGCACGCCCGGGCTTAGCTGCCGCAGGAAATAGCGGCAGTGCCGGTCGGTCCAGTCCATCATCGGCGCGACGGCGATGCGATGCGTGTCCGGGTTATTGCTCAGGGGCCTGCCCTTCCGAGCTTCGAGAGACCGACGAATAATGCCACAATCGGGACACTGCAAATGCCTCCCCGAAGGAAATGAAAAAATGTCCGGAAGCGCGCTCGTCGACTGCATCGGCAATACGCCCCTGATACGCGTCAACAGCCTTTCTGATGAGACCGGCTGCGAGATCCTGGGCAAAGCCGAATTCATGAATCCCGGCGGTTCGGTCAAGGATCGTGCGGCTCTCGGCATCGTCCTCTCGGCACGCGAATCCGGTGCACTAAAGCCCGGCGGCGTGATCGTAGAGGGTACGGCCGGCAACACCGGCATCGGACTGGCGATGGTCGGCAGCGCGTTGGGACATCGAACCGTCATCGTCATGCCCGACAACCAGAGCGCGGAGAAGATCGATACGCTGAAGGCGTTCGGCGCCGAGGTCCGGCTTATCCCTGCCGTGCCCTACAAGAACCCCGACCACTTCGTGCACACCTCGGGGCGACTGGCCGAGGAGCTGAACGCCAGTGAACCGAACGGCGCTTTCTGGGCCAACCAGTTCGAGAACCTCGACAACCGCGCATTCCACGAAAAAACCACCGGCCCGGAGATCTGGGAACAGACGGACGGCAAAGTCGATGGTTTCATCTGCGCCGTCGGCACGGGCGGCACGCTCGGGGGGGTCGGCCGCGCGCTAAAAGAGCTCAATCCAGACATCACCATCGGATTGTCGGACCCGGGTGGCTCCGGCCTGCACAACTACTTCGCCAACGGCGAGGTCAAGATCGAAGGCAGCTCCATCTCGGAAGGCATCGGCAACAGCCGTGTTACCGCGAACCTCGAAGGCTCGCCAGTGGATATCAGTTGGCAGATACCGGACGACGAGGCCGTGCCGCTGGTGTATGACCTGATCCGCCATGAGGGCCTGGTACTCGGCGGCTCAAGCGGCATCAACCTGATCGGCGCCACGCGGCTTGCACGGGAGCTCGGTCCTGGTCATACGATCGTGACGATCCTCTGCGACTCGGCCCTGCGCTACAAGGCGCGGCTGTTCAATCGTGAGTACCTTGCCTCGAAAGGCCTGTCGCTTCCCGATTGGTGGGCGGGCTAGCAAATTACAAGCCTAAGCGCTGCGCAGCAACGAACAGCATCGCGATTCCGAGCAACACGAACAGGCTCGCGATCGCAAGCTCCATGGTTCGGTGTGAGATCCGGCCCTGCAGGCGCGGGCCGATCTGGCCGCCGATCAGGACGCCGGGAATCGTATAGATCACGAGATTCCAGGGAACGGCATCCATGCCGCCTTCGCTGATCAACTGGCCTATCAGTGTGAACGACGCGCAGACGGCCGTTACGATCACGACGGCAACCGAGGTCGCGGCCGCGACCGCCACCGGCACGCCGCGCTTGGTCAGCTGCGGCACGATTACCTCGCCGATTCCAACCGAGACCATGCCGGTCAGGAAGGCGCCGACGCCGGTGAACAGCCTGCCCTTGTTGCCGAATTCCGGCGTGCGGTAGACGTACTCCCGGCCGTCGCTGTCGACGATGCGGCGCAACGTACCTTTCTGGGCGATTTCCTCGTGCATGTGCGTCGGCACGCCCTCGTACTCGAAGAAAACGTGCACGACCGCAAGTCCGAGCACGAGCAGCGCATAGCCCGCGATCAGGACGCCGTCGTGGATCAGGTGCGCCGAGAATGCACCGACAATGGCCGTCGGTACGGCAATGACGAGAAAACGACGGGCGAGCTGAAAATCGATCGTCTTCTTCATGTGATAGCCGATCAGTCCCGACGTGAAGCCGAAGGTCTCCGTCAGGAGTGCCGTGCCGATGGCCGCAACCGTGCTGCCGAGCTCGTACTCGGGCCCGAGCAGCGGGAACAGCAGGATGAAGATCGGCGTAAACAGCGCGGCGCCGCCGATGCCGCTCAGCATCGCGGAGGTCGCGACGCAGATCGCGACCGGGAACATGAACCAGTAGAGCGTGAGATCCATCGACGGCGGGGTGCAGTAAACAGCCGGCGATTGTATTTTTAATCGCGCCCCGAGTGAACGCCCCTGTCAAAGACGGCCGCTCAGTCGGCCAGCCAGTAGAGCGCGACCGCCGCCGTCCACGAAAAATCGCCGCCGCCGCAGCCGGCGCCTGACTCCGCGTCAAAGTACTCGAAAAAACCGGACGCATCGACGCAGGCGCGGGTTGCGCCATTGACGCGGTCGGCGACGTCATCGTAACCGTAGTCCCGCAGTCCCAGGGCCAGCATCCAGTTGATGTGCAACCAGATAGGGCCGCGCCAGTAGCGCTGCGGCTCGTATCTCGGGCTCGACGGGTGCGTCGAGGCGACGGCGAACGGGCTAGCGTCAATCCATTCGTCGAGCAGCTTGGCCATATCGGCTGCCTGTTGTTCACCCGCGAGACCGCCGAAGAGCGGCAGCACCGTGCCCGTCGTCACTTCCTCGAGCGGCTCGTCCGCGACTAGGTCGTAGTTGAAGAAGCAGCGATGCCCTGGCGACCAGAGTTTGTCGATCGCCGACTGCGTGCGATCGATCTCGCCCTCCATCCGCTCCGCCGCGGCATGATGTCCTGTCTGGCGACAAAGCACTACGAGGTCTTTGGTCGCTCGCTGCAGGATGGCCACGATGCCGATGTCGACGACGCGATACGGGCACTCGTTATAGATGATGTCGCTGTCGAAGCCGTTCTTCTTGTAGAAGTCCACGAGGTACAGGTATCGGTCGTACTCGGGCTTGTGCGGACGCTGGTCCTGGTCGACGTGGCCGAGATCACGGCGCTGGTACTCCCACTCGACCTCGGGTACGCGCATGAGCGGCGTATCCCACGCCGGGCTGTTGTCCATGCCCGATTCCCACGGGTGATAGCTGCGCACAAGGCCTGTATCGGCCCGGTCGCGGTCGTTGTACCACCAGTCGTGATAGGCAATCAGCTGCGGCATCAGCTTTGCGAGCGCCGATTCAGCCAGCGCGCGGTCCTGTGCGCGCTCCGCCATCATTCGAATTGCCGTCGCCCAGACCGGCGGCTGCGAGATCGCGCTGGAAGGAATGGCGGTGTTGCTGCCCCAGACGTCGGGGCCGGGAAAATACGATTCCGCATTGCCGCCATGAAACAGGATGTGCGGCACCATGCCGTTGTCCCACTGGCCGCTGAACATCGTGTGGCACTCGTCCCAGGCCCGCGCCTCGTCAAACGTAAGCCAGCCGAGTGCCGTGATGGCGGAGTCCCAGCTCCAAGCAAACGGGTAGAGACCGTCAGTCGGCACGGTATGGCCACCCCGGTCATTGGCTCGCAGCACTTTGCGAGCTGCCTCGACGTCGATCATCTCCATCTCCGCGTCAGACGCAATCGAGTGCCGTGATGCAGGCACTCAGGTTGTGATAGTCACACTTCGCGCCGGCAACGCTCTTCTCCCGGCTCAGCTTCTCGTTATCCGCCGACAGCACGCGATACCAGGCGCCGTGCTCGTGATCCACGAGGTGCTCCCAACAGTAGGACCACAGGCGGTCGTACCAGTCCCAGTAGCGCGCGTCGCCGGTTGCTACGGCTAACAGCGCCGCCGCCGCGATGGACTCGGCCTGCACCCAGAAGTACTTGTCGTCGTCGCAGATATTGCCGTCGGGATCGAAGCCGTAGTACAGGCCACCCCGCTCCGCATCCCACGCAACATCGACAGCCCGGTCGAACAACTCAGCGGCGCGCGTCAGCATCCAGTCTGCCGGTCGATGCCGATGCAGCAGCAGCAGCAGCTTGGTCCACTCGGTCTGGTGGCCCGGCTGATAGCCCCAGGGTCGGTAGAGATTGGCCGGGTCGTCACGGTTGTAGTCCCAGTCGATTTCCATATCTGCGCGGAAGTGTTCCCAGACCAGCCCGTCTGACCTCCCCGCCTGGCGAACGGCGACAGTGTCGGCCAGCTCCAGCGCCCGATCGAGAAAGCGCTCGTCGCCACTCGCTTCGTAAGCGAAGATCGCCGCTTCGCAGGCGTGCATGTTCGCATTCTGGCCCCGGTAGCCGGACACGCTGCTCCAGTCCGGGGTTGCTTCATCGGCATACAGGCCAGCGTCCGGTAGCCAAAAACGTTCTTCCATGATCGACCAGGCGGTGTTCATATCCTGCCCGGCATCGGCGTCACCGCGCTCGAGCAGCGCCGAATACATGAGTACGACGAACGCGAGGCCGTAGCAGTGATTGGTCTCGTCGTTGCCATCGGCCGCCAGCGTCCAGACGTAGCCCGGCCGCTCCGGCTGCCAGTGTGTGCCGCGCACGAATGCAGCGCCCGTATCCATCAGCGCCTTGTACCGGTCCCCGCCGAACAGCCGGTGTGCCTGGCAATAGTTGAAGACCATACGACAACTGCTGACGAGGTGTTTCGACGCATCGTCGAAGGTCGAACCGTCGTCGTAGTAGTTCTGCCGAAAGCCACCCGACGGATCGATCACGTTGGCGTCGTAGAAACGCAGCGTGTCGCGGATGTGACCCGCCAGAAAATCTGCGTCGCGGAACTTGTTCACGCGCGTCGACTCTATTGGCCGCTGCCAAAGATGACGGGTACGAGCGCGCCGACGATGAGCATACCGACGAAGGCGCCAACCAGCACGATCGTCTCACCCTTGTACCAGTGGCCGACTCCCTGGTCGAGGCCGGGCGGCGCCGTCGACTCCTCGTGGCGAATCGCCGAAATAACGAGCGCAACCGTCATCGTCACCACACAACCAATGAAATTCCACCAGAGCCAGAAGATCTGCGGCTGGAACAGCCACAGGTAGACGTTGACGCCAACGCCGGTCAGGAGGCCAATATTCGCCCCGGTTGCGTGTACCTTGTTGAAAAGAATCGCGAGCAGGAAGATCGCAAGGATCGGGCCATAGAATACCGAACCAATTTTGTTGATCGCCTCGATCACGGTCGGCGCGATGTCGCCGGCGAAGATCGACGTGACCACAATGATAATGCCCCAGACGAAGACCGTTACCCGCGACCAGAATACGTAGGTCTTCTGCTCCAGCTCCCTTCCGGTGAGCCGCAGGTAATCCTCGAGTGAAACCGCCGACAGCGAATTGACGACGGAACTCAGCGATGACATCGCGGCGGCGAGCAGCGCAACGACGAGGATCCCAATGATGCCGTGCGGCAGGTAGTTGACGATGAACAGCGGCACCATCGTATCCGGCCGGTCCGGCGGGATCTTCGCCATAAACTCGGGCGTCATCGTAACGAAAGTTCCGAGTATCAGACCGGCCGTGCAGTACAGGAAAACGATCGGGAAGCGCGCCAAACCGTTTGCAAGCAGGATGTGGCGCACCGTCTGCTCGCTCTTCGCGGACAGCGTCCGCTGCGCCTGTGTCTGGTCGCAGCCGTAGTACGATGCGTACAGCACGAAGCCGCCGAATATCATCGGCAACAGTCCCCACTCATCGCCCGAAAAGCCCAGCGAATCCGTTCGCAACACCTCCAGCCGCTGCGTATCGACGTTGGCAAGAAATGCATCGACGCCGCCGAGATTTACAAGTGCGTAGCCGCCGACCATAAGCACGCCGAAGAAGATCAGGATCATCTGGATCGTGTCCGACCAGACCACGGCCTTCATGCCACCCTGCAGCGAGTAGATGATCGTAATTACGCCGATGATGCTTATTGCCGGATAAAACGGGATGCCCATGACGCTGTCCAGGATGAGCGCCGTTGCGTAAATCGTCACGCCCGTGGCGAACGCTCGGCTCACCTGGAACACGACGCTGATTACGAGCCTCGTGGACATGCCGAAGCGGCGTTCCAGGTAGTCGTAGATGCTGACGACGCCCGAGCGGTAAAGCGCAGGTAGCACGTAGACCATCAGGAACAGCATGGCGAGCGGCACGCCGAATTCGTAAGACAGCCAGACCATACCGCCGCCTTCGCGGAGACCGACAAAAGCGGGCGCCGAGATAAAGCTGATGGCCGACAGCTGCGTCGCCATCGTCGACAGCGTCAGCGGAAACACGCCCATCTCGCGACCACCGAGAAAATAGTCGGTCTTCGAGTTCTGCTCCTTGAAAAAGTAGCCTAGCCCGAGCAGTACGCCGAGGTAGCCAACGACAATTGCGTAGTCAAAAGTGTTCATAGTGCTCCCTGGGTCTTACCGTGCCGCAGCCACCAGACCGCAAAGGCTGGCAGAGTATGCTGTCCCGCCGCGATGGTCGTCGAGGAAAGCAGTTCCTCGCCAACGCGCTCCGCGGTTATGTCGATCGTGACACCACGATCGGTGAGGTTTGTTATACAGGTGATGGCCTGCTCGTCAGCGCCGCGCGTCAGTGCGAATACCTCGTGCCCGAAATCGACAATCTCGAACGGCGCGTATGGGTCGAAGGCCGCGTGAACACGGCGCACGCGAATCATCCGCGTAAGGCGGTCGAATACCCTGCCCTGCCGGGTTTCGCGGTCCAGTATCTTCGACGTGATTGATGCGTACTCGTGCTTGGAGCGATTGATGCTTCGCGCCCTGCCCGTCTGTTCTACCCTGGCCAGGTCGTTGCGCGTGCCCAGAAGAGACTGGACATAGATCGCCGGCACGCCGGGCATGGCGAGTACGATCGCCTGCGAGGCCACGAAGCGGTCAACGAGCACGTCGACTTCGTCACCGGGGCGCGAGATCAGGTCCAGGAAGGTACAGTTGAGTTCATACGGCCGCTCACGACCGTCGCTAAGCCGTCGTGACGAAACGAGCCCGTTCGCGGCCGTCGCCGCATCGACGAGCGCCTGCTGTTCCGCCTCGTCCAGGATCTGCTCGACCGGCCGGACGCCAACGCCATCGTGACTCGCGGAGAAATTCAGAAAACACACATCATCGCCCGGCAGCGACAGCTCCCGCGCCCAGTCACTCAGCCGCTCCGAGTTGCCGCGGATGAAACTGTGGGCGATGAGCGGCGGCAGCGCAAAGTTGTAGACCATTTGCGCTTCATCGCGGCCGTCACCGAAGTAGGCGACGTTCTCGTGATGCGGCACGTTCGTTTCGGTGATGATAACGACGTCGTCGCGCAGCATCCCGATGGCCGCACGCATAATCTTGATGAGCCGGTGCGTCTCTTCGAGATTCGCCGATGAGGTACCGGGCTCCTTCCACAGGAAGGTAACGGCGTCGAGGCGAAGCAGCCTCGCACCTTTCGATATCAGGAAGTACAGCACCTCGATCATGGCCACCAGTACCGCCGGGTTGCGGTAATTCAGGTCGACCTGGTCCGCCGAGAAAGTCGTCCAGACGAATCGATCCTCACCCGCCGCATCTTCGAAGCGAGTCAGGAGCGGCGAAGTGCGCGGCCGGACGACGGCACTCAGGTCCGCCTCCGGGTCGGCCTCCGTGAAGAAGCCCGACCGGTCCTCGTCCCCGGCAAGAAAATCCCGGAACCAGGGTGACTCGCTCGACATGTGATTGATGACCGCGTCGGCCATGATCCGGCAATCCGCGGACAGGCTGGCGATATCGTCCCAGCTGCCGAGATCCTCGCGCACCGCGTAGTAGTCGATGACGGAAAAGCCGTCATCGGAGGAATACGGATGGAACGGCAGGATATGAACGAGTTCAAAAACGCCCTGCAAATGCTCTGAATGGAACCGGTGCAGCACCTTGAGCGGCGGCGACTCACCGTCATTGAATGTATCGCCGTAGGTGATCAGGAGCACATCGCGATGATCGAGTGCCGGCTCGCCCGAGCCGCTGCCACTCGTCCCGAGGTACTTCACCAGCAGTGACTCGATCGCACGCACGACCTCGTCGGCCGCCGTTTCACCATACAGCGATCGCAGATGAAGAATCATAGCGTCGTAGGTCGCAAACGCGCGCATGTGAGTCGCCTCTCTTGCCTTTGGAGGCTGCTCCCGAGGGCAAAGACAGGGGCGCCTATAAGGCGCCCCTGTTGTTCCACGTGCTGCTAGAAGTCGTAGGTGACTCTGAGCATCGACCTACGGGGGAGGATAGGCCGACCGACGAAGAACTGAGCGGGCTGTCCGGACTGAGCGTTGCCCTGTCGCGGCGAGCCTTCGGTGATGCCCTGCTCGTCCGTCAGGTTGAAGACGTGCAGGCTGACTCGAATCAGCTGCCCGTTGTCGAAGTCGAAGGTGTAACCGGCTTCGAGTCGGAGCAGGCTGTACGAGTCGAGTTTCACAGTGTTCGAATCGTTGGCGAAGTTATCGCCGTGGAAGTTATAGAACAGTGCTGCATCAAAGTTGTTGTAGTTGAAGCGCGCTCCCAGGTTCGCCATTTCGGTCGGCTGGCGACGCAGCTCGTTGCCGACGATGCCAGGGTTGCCTTCCGACTTGGTGAACTCGTGATCACGCAGCGTGATGTTGCCGTTCAGCGAGAAGTAGTCGTTGACGAACCATGTACCGCTTGCCTCGATACCGAACGCCTCGGTCGACTGCAGCGTGACTTCCTCGATGATGTTGCCCGGGTTGTTCGGGTCATTGATGAAGTCAACGTTGCGCCGATCGTCGAGCGTCGTCCAGAACAACAGCGCGTTCGCAGAGAAAGTGTCGTTCTCGAACTTCACGCCAGCCTCGACCGTATCAATGATCTCGCCCTCGTACGACGCGAGCCGGCCCTGGTTGAACGGAACACTGCGAATCTGCGGGAAGAAGAAGCCCCGCGACGCGTTCAGGAACACGTTGATGTTGTCGGTAGCACGGAACAGCGTGCCCGCCGAAACCGCCCACTCGGTGGCGCTCAGCGAGTCACTCGTCAGCGAGCCGTCGGTGAAACTGACCGTCTCGATCGCATTGTTGACCGAGTTGTCGCTGCTCATCACGAAGGACGCCGTGTTGAACTGCTTGACGTCGCCATCAAGGCGCTCGACACGCGCTCCGACGTCGAACGACCAGCGGTCGAACTCCATCTGGTCGGCGACGTAAAACGCCGTGCGCCGTGCGCTGCGGTCGCGATAGCCAACGAGGCCGTTGGATGCCGCGAGGCCGTTGAGCGTCCAGTTGAACGTCGCATTCGGATCGGCCGCAGCCACCAGGTTGCCCGTATCGTCCTCTTGGACACCCGTCAGGGTCACGTCGACCAGCATCGGCGCATTGCGGAAGTCGCCGAGGTAGGTCGTGATGTAGTTCAGGTCATCGGCCTGCGAGTTCGAGAAGAACGCGCCGATTGTCAGCGTGTGCTCCGCGTTACCCGTCGAAAAGTTGCGGCCGACACTGATCTCCGAGGAGAAGTCGGTCGCATCACGCCAGCGGTCGAGCGTCCTGTTGCCGAACAGCAGGTCGCTGGCGGCAAGCGCCTGGCCTGACTGCACGTACGTGAACTGCGCGCCCGTCTGGAAGGCCGGGTCGATGCCGCGGTTGGTCAGGTACTCGGTCTGGGTCTCGGGCGTATTCGGCCCGAGTGCGTCACCGTCGAGGAACAGGTTGAACTGGTGGTCGTAGCGTGCATAGCGGACTTTCGCGTTCAACGTCCAGTCGTCGTTCAGGTCCTTGTCGAGAACCGCAGCGATCATCTGCCCCTTGGTGACGACACCGTCGCCGATCGGCGTCATGAAGCGGCCGTCCGGCGTATCGTAGGACAGTCCGATGGCATCGACCGTGTTCATCGTGAACACTTCCTCGCCGTTGTTGCCGTTGACGCGCTCACGAGAGTTGCCATCGACGGGCAGCGGCAGGAAGAACTGGACGCTGTCGTCGATCGCCTGGCCGTAGACCGTGACCGAGCCTGAGCCGTCGGAGAAGTTGTGCTTGATGTTGCCGCGTATCTGGAAACCCTGCGTGTCGAGGCCGGATTTCAGCGGGCCTTCGTCCTGCCGATAGTAGCCGGACAATGCGTAGTAGGTATCCGACATCTCGCCGCCCAGCGGGCCGCTGAAGAAGTAGTCACCGCGGAAGCGACCCTCTTCGGCCGCTTCGAATTGCAGCGTACCGGTGTTGTCGGGTCCGCCGGTCTTCGAGATGTAGTTGACGATACCCGCGACCGAGCCCGGTCCGAACAGGTTCGAGACACCGCCGGAAACGAATTCCGAACGCTCGATGCCGAGGTCGTTGCGGTAGTAGACGTCGAACGCGGACGAATTCAGGCCGAAGGTCGTGAACGACGGCATGCCGTCATACAGGAGCGGCGTGAACGAGAACTGGCCACCCGAGGGCAGCGCACGATGGAAGACGTTGGTTGCGACCTCACCGCCACCGCCTTCGGCGGAGATACCCGGGATCTGGGTCAGGATGTCGGCCTGGCTGGATGAGGTGAACGAACGAATGTCCTCTTCCGAATACTGGATGACCGACTGCGGCGTCTCGAATCCGGTACGAGCGATACCGGTACCGGTGACGACGATCTCCTCGATCGATTCTTCGTCGATGTCGTCCTGCGCCAACGCCGGCAACGCGAGGCAGGCGAACGGCACCAGCCACACTGATTTGCGAAAAGTCATGGATTTTCCCCCGTTTATACAGATTTCAGGACCCGCGGATGCGCGAATGCCCAAAGGCATTCCACGGGCGTCGCCTGGGAGGAAACGGGCATTCTGCGGCCGGCCCGATCCCCCGGCTTAACAGAATAATATACTCATCGTGCGTAAATAACTAGCGCTATCTGTATAGGTAAACGCCCTTATTTACGCATGATGGATGCATAAATGCAGGCCGCTTCAACGAGCGTTCAGCGGAAGAAATACTTGTTGAACGACAGCGCGGCGGCGCCCATCGCGGCCGCGTCACCCTCCACCTCCGCGACGACGATGCGCGGCAGCGGCCGCGCGAAGGACCGGCGCCGATGGTCATAAATCTCGACGTGCGGGATCATCCGTTCCGCCAGCGGCCGTGGAATTCGACCGCCGATCACGATGACTTCGGGGTCGAGCAGCGCGGCCGACGCGGACGCGATCAGGGTCATCGAGTCACGAACCCGGGCGATCCACTCGTCAACGCCCGGCCAGTTCTCGTCGAAGTTCAGCACCAGGTCGGTCACGCTCGGCACGTCGACGCCGTGCTTGCAGATGATCTTGCGCAGCAGTTCGAGGTTCGGGTGCGGATACATGTTCGGTGGCAGCAGCTGGCCGATCTCACCCGCGTTGCCGACCGCGCCGCGCACCAGCTCGCCGGCGTGGACAATGCCGCCGCCGACGCCGGTCGCGATATACACGTAGACGAAGTCGCTGGCCCAGCGACCGACGCCGAACAGGCTCTCGCCGATCGCGGCCGCATTGCCGTCGTTCTCCACCCAGACGGGAAGCTCGAGGTCGTTGGCGAGCACGGCCTCTACGTTGATGTTCGCCCACTCCTCGAGTGTCAATGGCGTATTGATCTGGCCGGTCGCGAGCATGAACGGACCCGGGATGCCAACACCGGCACCGAACACGTGAGTCTCGTCGATGCCCCACTGGCTTATGAGTTCGTCAATGATCCGACGAAGCTCGGCGACGACGTTGTCGTGCGTCATCGTCATCATTGGCGTCATGCGCCTGTCAATGATGCGCCCGGAGAAGTCCATCAACGTCACGGACAGCGCGTCCCACAGGATGCCGATGCCGAAGGTGTAAGCGTAGTCCGGAACGATCTCGACGTTGATGCTGAGCTGGCCGCGCTTGCCGCTCGACACACGCTCGCCCTGGCGCAAGGAACCGCGCTCGATCAGGCGCGACAGCAGCCGCGAGACCGTTTGCTGGGAACGGTCGATTTCACGCGCGATCTGGATCTGGGTCATCGGGCCGCGGCGCAGGATCAGGCCGAGCACTGCCCGTTCCGCCTCGGTATTCGGTGCGAACCGGTCGCTGCGGAAGTAGCGCGACGTCACGGGATCCCAGCTTTCGGGTGTCGTTTGGACGACGCTCTGGTTATTGCTTTGCGCCATTGCGACCCGCATGCTAGCAGCGGCGTCGCCGTCGCGACAAACGTGAACCATGCCGAAACCGCCCGACACAAGCACCGAAATCCCCGCAGAGGACCTCGAGGGATTCCTCGTAAGGCACCGGCTGCCCGAAGCATTCCGCGATACGGCAACCAGTTTCTACCTGCCGCTTGCGGCGCGGCTGCCATCGTTCCGAGAAGGTGACGAAACCCTGCTACTCGGTATCAACGGTGCGCAAGGAACCGGCAAATCGACGCTCGCGGATTTTCTCGATATCGCGGCCGCAAGCCTGTTCGGGTGGCGGTCGGCTGTGTTGTCGATCGATGATTTCTACCTGACCCTCGCCGAGCGCCGGTCACTCGCGACGTCTGTGCACCCGCTGCTCGAGACGCGCGGTGTTCCGGGTACGCACGACACGGGGATGCTCGACACGACGCTTGACGGCCTTGTCGCGCTCGCCACGGAAGAGCGCGCGCGACTGCCGCGCTTCGACAAGGCGAGCGACGACCGAGCACCCGAGCACGAGTGGCCTGTCGTCACCGGCCCGATCGACATGATCGTGCTCGAGGGCTGGTGCGTGGGCAGCGAGGCGGAGACAAACGACGCGCTAGCGCAGCCCGTCAACGGTCTCGAACGCGATGAAGACGCCGACGGTAACTGGCGCGGCTACGCCAACGAGAAGCTAAAAAGCGACTATGCGCCGATATTCGATCGCCTGGATGCGCTCGTGTTCCTTGCCGCACCGAGCTTCGAGGCCGTCTATCGCTGGCGCCTCGAGCAGGAGCAGAAACTTGCCAGCGCCTCGGGCGGCCGCGGCAAAGGCCTCATGGACGCCGACGGCGTCGCCCGCTTCATTCGCTTTTACGAACGCATCACCCGGCACAACCTCGCGGCCCTGCCGAAGAGGGCCGACGCCGTGCTGACGCTGGACGAAGAGCACGCCGTAACGGCGTGCCGCTACAAGTCCTGATTATTCGCCGACGGCCTGGAACTGGTACATCGCCTCGACGATGGGCGACAGCGGCTCGCCGTAGCGGCCGAACCAGTTCTGGTACAGGCGGCGAATTCGCGCTGTACGATACAGCGAGGCCAATGCGCGATCAGCGGCCAGCCTGAAGTTGGTGTCGCCGCGCGGAATCATCAATGCATACGGCTCAAACGACAACGCGGAGCGAGTCAGAGCGTACTGGTTGGCGGCATTGTCGTTGCGGAACACCTGGCCAATCAGCATCGCGCGATCGGACGCGTAGCCGATCACCTTGCGGTCATTCAGCAGCTGCATGCCCTCGTCGTGCGAGTCGATCATGACGAGATCGACGTTAAAACCGTTGACCTCGACGACGCGTCGCATGACGTCTTCCGTCGTCGTACCGCTCAGGACGGCGATCTTCGCACCTGCGATGTCGTCGACCGTGTTGATCGGGTTAGCTTTGCGCGACAGGACGGCG
Organism: Woeseiaceae bacterium; assembly: GCA_030066625.1. Lineage (GTDB taxonomy): Bacteria > Pseudomonadota > Gammaproteobacteria > Steroidobacterales > Woeseiaceae > UBA1847. Next base: position 14,483 of record JASJBG010000008.1, on the reverse strand, counting down.
CTGCCCGTAATGAACGTCATCAGCGTGAAGTCCACGCGGTCGCGGCGCGACAGGGTTACCGTCGTCGCTCCGCATTCGATATCGACATCGCCGTTCTGGACCGCCGACAGGCGATCTTCGATTGTCACCAGCGGCGTGAAAGTTATGTCGATCTTCTCCAGACCGAGATCGTCGCGGATTGTCGAAGCGATATGCCGGCACAGATCGATCGAATAGCCGACCGCGTTGCCGTTGCGGTCATTGAACGACAGCGGCGGCGCGTCAGGGACGTAGCCAATGCGGAACTCGCCCGTCTCGGCAATACGCTTCAGCGTATCGGCATGGTTGTCCGCGTTGGCGGCTGCGAAAGCGAGCAACAACGCAGTGGCGATCAATACGCGCATCGGCGTTCTCCTGTTTTTCTAGTGGAAGGGCGCGAGTCTCTCAACTCGCCACGGCCCTGTCTAGCGCGCCGAATCCTGGATACGTCAGAGCGCCACGCTCAGGAACAAAACGGGCCCAAAGTGGCGTGTCTGAAAGTCGCCACGGAATGATTCGCGCGACGACGAGAGGCGGATATCATAGTAGTTGAACCCGAGCCCGAGCCGCAGCTTTTCCGAGAATTCCCGCGTGAGGTCCAGCGTCGCGAAGTACATATTGCCCTCGTAGCGGTTTACGTCTGCGCCGAATATCTGCAGGCGCGCCGCAAGCCGCATGCGCTCGCCGAGCGCCACCGAACCGTGCGCACCGATGACGGGCAGCGTCACTTCCTCGTCGATTTCTTCCCGGTCGCCGCCCACGATCTCGATGATGGTGTCGAATGACGTGAAGTGCAGCCCCGCGGTAACGCCGAACTCCTTCTGCGCATCCTTCATGAGCGAATAGGAATAGGCCGTCACGAGCGATGAAAAATCGGACCTGCTCGTCAGTTCGGTGCCGGCGGGTATTTCGAGCTCACCAAAATCGATGTCGCCGGACGCAATCAGTCGCGAGTCGCGGCCGAGCTCGAAATAGCTCAGCTCGAAGCGATGGAACTGGCCGATACGAAAAAACACATCGCCGTAGCCGACCCACTTGGCGTCGGCGCCGTCCAGCGTGTTCTCGAACTCGACGACGTCGCCTGGAATGCCATCGGTGTCGGTCCGGCGTGCCTCGGTCGAAACGTTATCCCAAAAGCCGCCAATTCGCAGGTCGATTGCGGGACTGCGGTAGTCGGGATACGGAAACTCGCGCGGGTTGAAGATGTCGGCGTTGTACGCGAGGCCCACGTCGATGGATGGCACGCGGTCGCGGTCGACGATGGGGCTCCTCGTTATTTCGTCCCCCAGCCATTCGGCCGACACGCTGCCGGATATCAGCCATTTCTCGCCGAGTCGGTAGCCATATTGGAGCTTCGCTCGCACGTTGGTGTCGGCGCCAGCGAAATACTCGGGGCGCCCGGGCCGAACTTCAGCCGGCGATACGCCAAAGTAGTAGTCGTTGAAGCTGTCGTTCGCGTAATCGAGTTCAACCGACGGTACGAGGTGCCCCCAGCGGTACTCACGCGGCAGCGAGAACCGGAGTTCCGCGCTGTAACCGTCATGCCGATTGGTGATCTCGTAGTAGGTGTCGAGATTGATGTGCACGGGCCAGCCACGCCAGCCGACGAACGGGCCCGCGTCGATCGCCCACTCGCGCTCGCGCAGTCCGCGAAGCTCCTCGGGATCGCCGTTGCCGAGCCCGCCCGTGTTGATACGCCCGAACAGGCCGAATTCCCAGCCGGCGCTGCTTATGCCCCTGAAGCCGATCCCGCCGCCACGGAACAGCAGCCAGTCGTCGGTCATTGAAGAGTGCCGGAAGCTGGTGAGGTAGGGGTACGCCCACACGGAGTTCTTTGCATTGGCGTACGGTGACTGCGACGTCAAAACCGAGACGCCGAGCGAGTAGTCGTTCAGGTCGTAGTCGCGGATCCACTCGAGCCACCGCGGCGTTTCGGCCGAGGCAGCGAACGGCATCAGCATCCCCGCCAAGGCAAACGCGAATCGGAGTCCCCTCATAGGTCAAGGATGGTAGCGCAAGCCGAATCGTTGCGGTAACAGCGCGCCCTCGGCACCTCGATTGCATCAGCGGCCGCCCCTGTCACCAACGCTTTGACATAAGCTGATGCGGGGTGCCGGAAGTCCCGCCTGCTGGTCTATACTGGGTTCTCGTAAGGCCCGCAAAAGAAGGCCTGCGCGCGCACCAAAAATAACAACAAGAACGCAGTGTGCTGCGTTCGTGCTCCGATCGGGGGACACGCGATGAAAACCAGGACGTCCATTGGCGGCTTCAGGCTAACCTTGGCGCTCGCCCTGTGCCTGTATGCCACGTCAGGCTCGGCGCAGAGCTTTGTCGAGCGCAACACGAACGCGCAGGGAACCACGCCTGAAGGCGAGTATCGCGGCATCCCCGCGATGCAGGACAACGAACCGAGCTGTGCAATAAACCCGCTCCTGACCCGCAACTTCGTCTGCGCATGGAACGCCAGTGGCGGTTCGGACGACCTGGTCGGCGATACCTGGATCCGGATCTCGGAAACCATCACGTCCGGCGAGGAGTTCGAGAACCGCTACATGAACGGTAGCCCGCTCGATCCTGCAACGAGCATCGGCCAGGAATTCGCCGCGGATCCGATCACGCTCTGCTGGCCCGGTGGTTGTGGCGTCGTCGCACTCGCGGCCAGGCGTGCCGAGGGTGGCGGCACCGGCGGCGATGGTGCCGGCATCTACATGCAGCTGATGGCCGACATGAACAGGGAGGTCGGCTTCCGGCATTCGCTCGCGACGAACCTCACGCCCGTCTATCTGAGCGAAACCGGCCTGTTCGCCGACAAGCCGCAGGCGATCTACATGGTCGACGAGCAAAACCCGGGCACCGTTCCGGTTTCAATCGTGGTCGACAAACCCGGTGGCGGCACCGAGATCGTCAACCGGGAATGGCCGAAGGCCCGGATCCTCGTCGCGTTCGCGCTCGGCGATCCACTCGGCGACGAGATCAGCATCCTGTCGACGTACTCGGATGACTACGGCGGTAGCTGGAGTACACCTCTCGTCCTGACCCGCCGTGAGTTCTTCAAACGTGTCTGCGACGACGATGACGACGACGATGACGACGGCGACGCCTACCGCGGCCACGACGACGACGACGACGACGACGATGACGATGATGACGACTGCCGCCGGATCAAGACGGACGAGCCGCAGGGCCTCAATCAGGGCGTCAACATGTCCGCAATTGGCAACAACCTGCTGTACGTCTATCGTGTGTTCGAGGATCTCGACAACCCGTCGGCGATTCGCGGCATCGCTTCCAGTGACGGTGGCGCGACGATTGGCGAGCCATTCGATATCGTCTCGCCGTACTGCGCGTACGACGTACCGACCCTGCCGAACACGGGCAACACTGCTGTCGCAGCCGCACGCACGAGCGCGTTTCCCTGGTCCAGCCACAATGGCCTGAAGCGTGTGCTCGTCTATGCCGAGCGTAAACCGAGCTCCGACGGCGGCTGCTTCACGACCTTCGACGCGCCCACAGACTCCCGGATAAAGGCCGTCGTCGGCTCGGCAGACGGCCTCACGTGGGGGCCACCGGTCGAGATTGCGCCGAACCCGGGCCACGGCTTCCAGTTCCAGCCGGTCGTCGACTGCTCGCTCGGAGACTGCCTCACGGCATGGTGGGACAGCCGCTTCGACACGGAACGGGTCACGGAATACCTGACCAGCGTCAGCACCAATCCGCAGGCTGGTGCGGCACTGGATGCGTTTTTCAACTTGCCGGTGCTCGGCGACTTTAACTTCCTGACCGACCCGGCCACGGGCCGCGTCATACAGTTCCGGCGTACGGCTCGCCTGCTCGCTGCCAAGCTCGACATCAGTGGCAATGCCGCAGTGCCTTTGGACACGCCACCGGCCGTCGTGTCCCGCTACCGTCGAGCCCTCGTCGAAGGCGTCGTCGAGGAGACCCAGCGAGACGGCTGGAACATCAAGGGCTACCGGACCAGTACGGTGCCCTTCATGGGCGACTACAGCTGGCTTACGTCCGTACTGTTGCGGCCGGTGATCGACCCGGCCAGCACGTCGCCCGTAACCACCTGGGAAAGCAACCGATCGGCTGACGCGGCGAACCCGGAAAAGGAACCCCTGTTCTGGCTGTCGTTCGTGACGTCGCGAAACGTTGTTGGCGACATCTATACAGCAAGGATCACCGACCCGGTCCCCTACGCGCGCACACCGGAAGCCATGGCCATGGTCGATGCCGAGCCGGATAGCGATACTGGAGACGACGAAACCGTCGCCAGGAAGAACGACTTCGTCGACCGGCTCGACGACCAGACGAAAAAGCGCAACGCAAAAGCACTGGAAGACTTCAATCCGGGGGCCGGGTTCTGCGCGCCGACGGGCAACCCGGGACCCGGCGTCGTGTTCGACTCACCCAACAACCGCACGAAAGATTTCGACATTTATGGCGCGATCGTCGAAGACCGTGTATCGGCCTTTTCGCTGAACCCGACGAAGACCTTCAATATCCTGCGCGCGTTCACGATCGTGGTCGAAAACGAGACGACCGTGTCCAAGAACTTCCGGCTCGTCATTGCCGACCAGCCGGTCGGAGCGCCAGCCGAGGCACGCGCCTCATTCGACCAACTGCCTTTCGACCCGGCCGACCCTGCTTTCGCGACGACGCCGCCTTCGACGGAAGAACTCGTTTTCGTTGACCAGTTGTCCAGCGAGTCGCGGCCGGTGTTCGTCATTTCGGCGGAGGTCGTCAATCCCGTTGACGTCCAGGTATTCGAGCAGCTTGAGACCGGCGGCGAACGGCTCATTGATACGATCACGGTTAACGGGGCGGTCGAAGCGGGCGAATTCCTGAACGAAGACGGCTCCGTGAATGCGTTCGAGATCCACAACCCGCGGGTCTTCTTCCCCGATGAATTCGCACCCGACGAGTTCGCACCCGACGAATACGCACCAGACGAGTTCGCGCCCGACCTGTATGCACCCGACGAATTCGCGGCTGCGCAGTTCAATCCCGACGAGTTTGCGCCCGATGAATTCGCACCGGACGAGTTCGCGCCCGATGAGTTCGCGCCCGATGAGTTCGCACCCGACGAGTTCGCACCGGACGAGTTCGCGCCCGACGAATTCGCCGGACCGCTGCGAGACGAGGCAACGCTCGACAACCCGGAAATCCCGAAGCCGGACCTGGGCTCCATCACGGGACTGGTTGCCAAGAAGGACATCAACTACGGCATCCAGAACATCGGCAACACGATTACCCCGTACACCTTTGATTTCGCCGTTACGGATCCCGACGTGCTGGCACTGATCGAGGCAGGCGATTTGGTCGTCCAGGTGATCGCCTGGCAGGACAAGAAGATCAACGATGTGCAGTTCTGTGAGCCGCGCCTGATCAGCGAAAATCGCATCCTGTCCGCCACGACGGATCTCGACCTGACGACCCTGCAGATTCCCGACATTGCGAATAACAGCATCGGCGCACTGACGGTGACGATCGCACCGTGGGACGTCGCCCAGGTAACGCTGCGGTTCATCGCCAACAGGCCGGTACTGCTGTCGGTTGCCGACCAGATAACGGCGGACAATATCTCGACCGTATTCGCATCGCAGGCCGCCAATACGGGCGCAACGGAACTGATCACCGACGAGACGATCATCGTTGACGACAGATCGCCGCCGGACTTCATCGGCTTCGGGCCGATAGACTCGACGGAGTTCGAGGCGGAAGGTCCGGATGGCGTGTTGATTCCCGCTGACTTCGTCAGCGCCGAAAGAAACGGCGAGCAGGTTCCCGTCGTCTGCGACCCCGCACTGCCGCTGCAGGCCGGTCTCGACATCTTCAATTCACCGCCCGGCCCGACGAACCTGAGCTGCACGGCGACTACCGACAACGGCGTGACGGCGAGCCTCGATCTCTCGGTCTTCGTGCTCGACCGGACCGCACCGACGATTACGGCGTCCTCCGTGCCGGCCGACCTGACGGTCGAAGCGGTGCCGGGTGGCACGATCGTGGACTATGTATTGCCAACCGCGACCGATTCCCAGGGCGTCGACCCTGACGTCGAGGTCACCTGCGATCCTTTGCCCGGCAGCATATTTGCTTTCGCGGCACCAGGGCCGACCACGACGACGGTCGAGTGCATCGCCGCTGACGACAGCATGAACGAGTCGCAGCCGGTCACTTTCAATGTAACCGTCCAGGACACATCGGCGCCGGTCATCCAGGACATCAACCCGCCCGCATTCACGCCGGATCTGCCGCGCTTCGTACTCGCTGACGACGCCGGCACGTTCGAGCTGTTCTGGGGGCCGTTCTCGGTATCGGACGCGGGCGCTGCCGTCGCGGTCGATTGCGTACCCGGCAATCTCGAGCAGATGCAGTCCGACCCGGCTAGCGGCCTGTACGTATTCAGCAACGAATTCCCGGTCGGCGCGACCGCGGTGACCTGTACGGCTACCGACGACCAGGCTCTGTCGAACTCGGCAACGTTCACGGTAACCATTTTCGACGAGACGCCGCCGGTCATCACCCTGCTCGGCGATCCTGAGGTCACCGTGGAACTCGGCGACCCGTATCATGATCCGGGCGTCAGCGTCACGGACAACTCGACGGCCGTTGCCGACATCGTTGTGGACATCGATACGTCCGGTGTCGACACATCCAACGAGGGTACGTACACGGTGGAAATATCCGCGACCGACGCCTCAGGCAACGTCGCAACCGAAACGCGTTCCGTGATCGTCGAACAGTCCGGCTACGCCGGCAGCACCGGGATTCACGTCTCGAAGCACTCGGTCAAGCGCGGTCGTACGGTTTACCTGTGGTGGGCGTGGACCGACGAGAACGGCCACCCGGTAGATAGCTCGGGCGACACGCAGCTCCTGAAGATCGAGAACTGCCACACCGGCGACGTTGTCGTCGATATCGCTGCCGACCCGGGGACGAAGAACGTCTACTACCTGCACTCCGATTACTGGAAGTACCGCTGGCGCACTCACGTGCCGAAAGGACGGTACTGCGCGACGGTGACGAGCAGTCTTACCGGGCAGACGCAAACGTCGAGAGAGGTGAGAGTCCGCTAGTCAGGGAAGACGTGCGCGCGCATCGACAGCAAGCGGGTCGTCCGCGGGGCGCAAGGCAAGATATGACGCGAAACTCTGCTCCGCGTCAGTCGTCATGCCGAGGCTTTCCTGGGCCCGGCCGATCCAGTACGGCAGGGTTGCCGTGTATCGCCAGGTCGGCAGATCGTTGAGAAACACGGCCGTGGCTTCACCGAGCCTCTCGTTGCAGGCCTCGAACTCGTCCAGCGCCTCGGCATGAAAGCCGGCTTCGAGATAGGCCCGGCCGCGGTAGAAGCGCGCCAGCCAGAGGTCAGCAAGCTCGATCGCGGATGAGAAGGCATCGATGGCCTCGACATTGCCGCCCTCGGCGAGCGTGAGGAGTCCTTCGATGACGAGGCCGTGCGCGCGACTGGTCGGTTGCAGCTCGCCTGCAAGCTCTCGGGCGATCTCCCGCGCCCTGTCGACCTCGCCAAGCTGCACGAACATTACGGCGGCCGGGACACTCTGTGCCTCGCGGGAAGACGCGGCAAGCCCCTTCTCCAATGCATCCAGCGCGGCCGCGTCGTTCGCGGAAGCCAGCTCGGTCTCGGCCAGCGCAACGTACTTCGTCGCCGCGAAATACTGGCTGGAGGCAGCCTCGTCCGCAGCAATGCCATCGGTCAGTATCGTCCGGGCCCTGTCGTTGTTGCCGTAGTACAGGGCGATATCGGCGAGGCCGAGACTTGCCGTCGAGGCACCCCGAAAGCCGACTTCCGACATGCTCTCGTAGGCCGCCACTGCGGCAGCGTCGTCGCCGTCGGCGAGAGCCTTCATGGCCGGCGGCAGCCAGCCCTTGTGATAGTCGGCGTCCAGTTCCCGGACTTTCGCCGCTTCGGCCGCGGCGGTATCGAAGTCGCTCGCGTACATCGCGTACAGCGCGTAGTTCGACCGGCCCATGACGCTGTTCGGATAGATATCCAGCAGCTTGCCGCCCGCCTGCAAGGCAGCGTCGAAATCGAGCGTATAGAAGTACTGGATCGCCAGCCCGTTGTGAGCCGCGTCGTCCGACGGGTAGTTTTCCGCGAGCTCGGTGTAGGCTTCTATCGCCTTCTCGCGATTTCTCGTCACCCGTGAATAGTAGATCGCGCGCGTACGGAGGCGCTCTCTCGCGGTCATCGTGCCGAGATTCTGCATCGCCAGCTCCCAGTACCGGCCGGCTTCGTCGGTGCGTCCAAGGCTGCCAGCGGACAAAGCCAGCGTGGTGTACGCACGACCGAAGTCCGGGTCGTGCCCGAGGGCCTGCTTGAAGTACTCGATAGACTCTTCGTACTTGGCGTTGTAGGCGAGTCTCTGACCTTTCGCATACGCCGCCGCCGCCTCGAGGTTGCGAGCCGTGAAGGTCTCGGACGCCCGCAGCCGGTCCCGGTCCAGCGACTTGTCGCCGAGTTCTTCACGGAGGTCTCCGGCCAACGTCCCCACGGCCGTCAGGACGTCGAGCTTGTCCCGGGCATCAACCTCGACGGACGTCAGTATCTCGCCTCCTTTCGGGTCAACCGCACGCACATAAAGGGTATAGCTGCCGTTGTCCTCTTCGATTCCGCCGGCCATGACGAGCTTCACGCCCTCGCGTACGGCGACCAGGCGCGCGGCCGCCTCGTCGAGCGCCCCCTCCGGCTGCAACGATGCCGCAAGTCTCAGCGCGGCATCTCGGCGATAGCCTGTGATGAACGACGCGCTTTCGATTCCGATCTGCAGCGCCTGCTCGAGCGTGCCGTCAAACAGCTCGTCGCCGGTCTGGTTGTTGAAGTCTGCGATCAGAATAGAGATCGGGTCGGGCTCGACGATCTCCTCCGGACCGCCCGTCACGTTCAGGTAGATCGAGAAGATCAGCGCGACGGTCAAGACGCCGATGACGATGAAGTCCATGCGGCGGCTGCCGAGCGGCGCAACGATCGTGTCGGTCGGATCGGCCTGAACCTCGATGCCCCTGTCGGTGACGTCGAAGACCCATGACAGCACGACGGTCACCGGCAAGCCGATAACGGCCAGGATGATGAGCCCCCGGAAAACCCATTCGGGTGCGTCGAACGCCGGCAACAGGATGCTGGCGCCCTCGATGATGATCCACGAGATACCGATGTAGAGGCCCGCTGTGCGGAACACCTCTCGACGCCGTAACTCTCTGATCAGCTTGTGCATTTTCGGTTATTGTTGTTTGCGCAGGACAGCCATCGGCAGTCTAGCACGGGAGCCGACCGGCGCCGGCGCGCAGGATAACCGTATGTTAACCGTTTGCACTATACTCAGATAGCGTTCGACATCATGCCGATAACAACAATCAAGGAGGGACCTATGCGACGCATCGTCAGCCTGATCTCCGTTTCACTGCTTCTCGGCCTGTCCGGCCCCGCCTCTGCCGGCTGGGGTTGGTTCTCGCTGGGCCTCGACCGGGACGCGAAGAAAGAACTCGCCGATGCCGGCGTAAACAAGTACCTCGGCCGCTTTCATCCGCAGCCGGCCGAAGATGCAGGCGCTGGCTGGGAGCGCTTCCGCTTCACACAAAGCGTCGACGGTCCACTGTGCCTCGTCGGCGAGGAATACTCGGTGTTCGCGCGCCGGCGCGACCCGAACAAGCTCCTGATCTTCACGCAGGGCGGCGGCGCATGCTGGGAGAACTTCTACTTCTGCAGTTTCAACATCAATGGCCAGTTGCCGCCGCCGCCGCAGGCCGGCATCTGGAGCGACAACGGCGTCGATACGCCGCTAGGCAATATCCCCAATCCGCTGGCCGACTATTCCGTGCTGTACATGCCGTACTGCGACGGCTCCGTGTTCACGGGCGATAACGACGTCGTCGACGCGAACCTGGCTCCGTTCGGCGGCATTCGTTTCCATCGCGGCCTCAAGAACCTGTCGGCGGGCATGGACGTCGCGAAAGACCTGTTTCCGCACGCGAGGAAAATCGTCGTAGCCGGTTCCAGCGCCGGTGGCGTCGGCGCCGCCAGCTTCGCGCCATTCCTCGTCCGCTTCCTGTACGGCAATTACGTCGACCTCGCGGTCTACAACGATGCCGGGCCGAACGCGCTCAACCCCGTCGCGATGCAGATCCCGGGGCAGCTGGATACGCTTGCGCGCGCCAACGACTGGCAGTTCGGCCAGTTCTACCCGGCGAGCTGCACGGGCTGCGACGTCCTCGGTCAGGGCACGGAGATCGTGAAGTGGCGGCTTGCCAACGATTCGACCGTACGCGAGTCCTTCTACTCGACCGACGGCGACATAACCAACCGCTTCTTCCTGCAGGTGCCAACCCAGGAGCTGTACCGGGGACTGATCGTGCCCGAGCACGGCGCGATCAATGAGGCCCACCCGTTCCGTTACAAGCGCTTCATCCAGAGCGGCTCGGACATTCACACGTCGCTGCAGACGCCGCTTTTCTACCTCAATACGGCTGCCGGCATCCCGCAGACGCTGTGGACCACGGACTTCCTCGAACCGCCGTTCCTGCGCTGGTTGAAGGCGCTACGCGACGGCCGGGTGCCCGTCTGGCTCGACGCCGTCGACGATTTCGTGCCGCTGCCCTGACGAATCAGGAGGACGGATCGCTTGCCCACTCGGCGAGCGACCGTCCTTCACCAGCCAGCCGTTCCAGCAACGGCGCCGGCGCCCAGTTTTCCTCACCGAAGCGATCGCGGAACTCGCAGACGCGCTTGTAGACCTCGTCGAGGCCGACCGTGTCGGCATAGAACATCGGCCCGCCGCGCCAGGCGGGAAAGCCGTAGCCATAGACGTACACAACGTCGATGTCCGACGGTCGCTGAGCGATGCCCTCCTCCACGATGCGCATACCCTCGTTGATCAGCGAGAAGATCAGCCGGTCGACGATTTCGCTCGCGTCGATCTCGCGGCGCTCGATGCCGAGCTCCTTTGCCTGCGTCTCGATGACCTCGAGCGATTCCGCATCGAAACGATAGTCCCGCGTATCCGGGTCGTAGGTGTAGAGTCCGGCGCCGGTCTTCTGGCCGAGGCGCCCCATCTCGACAAGCGCGTCCGGGATGACGAAGGCGCGCGGGTCGCCGCGCTCTTCGGGCGGCAGGCCCTGTCGGGCTTTGTAGCCGACGTCGAGTCCAGCGAGGTCGAACACGCGCATGGGCCCCATCGCCATGCCCCACTGCTGCATCGCGGTATCGATCGTCTCCGGCGTAGCGCCCTCGATCAGGCAGAGGTTCGCCTCGCGGCCGTAGTGCTGCAGCATACGATTGCCGATGAAGCCGTAACAAACGCCCGAGACAACCGGGATCTTGCGGATCGCCTTGGCGAGCTTCATGCAAGTCGCCAGCACGTCGTCGGCCGTCGCGTCGCCGCGCACGACCTCGAGCAGCTTCATGATGTGTGCCGGACTGAAGAAATGCAGGCCGATCACATCAGCGGGCCGGCTGGTCGCGGCGGCGATCTTGTTGACGTCCTGGTAGGACGTGTTAGTTGCGAGTATAGCGCCCGGTTTGCAGACCTCGTCGAGGCGCTCGAAGATGTCCTGCTTGAGGCCGAGATCCTCGAACACGGCTTCGACGACGAGATCCGCATCCGCGAGATCAGCATAGTCGGTGGTACCCGTGATTCGCTCGCGAGTCGCCAGCGCCTGCTCCTCGCTCATCTTGCCGCGCTTGACGCCGCCCGCGTAGTTTTTTGCGATCGTCTCGAGTCCGCGGCCCAGGGCATCGTCGTTGACCTCGAGCAGGTAGACCTGCATGCCCGCGTTAGCGAAGTTCATTGCGATACCGCTGCCCATCGTGCCAGCGCCGATAACACCGACCTTCGCTACCTCGCGAAGTGGCGTCGACTTGTCGAGCCCGTTGATTTTGGCTGCCTCGCGCTCGGCGAAGAACATATGGCGCAATCCAGCTGACTGCGGACTCGCCATGCACGCCATGAAGGCCTCGCGCTCGACGATCGAACCTTCGGGAAACGGCAGGCGACTCGCAGCTTCCACGCAGTCCACGATCTTCTGCGGTGCGAGTTGGCCGTGTGCTCGCCTCTCGAGCTGGCGCTTGTACTCGGCGAAGATGCTCGGGTCGGCCGATGACGGTGGTAGTTCGCTCGTGCGGCGGCAGGCAGCGCCCTCGTCCACGAGTTCCCTCGCGTAGGCCAGCGCTGCTGCATCGAGTCCGTCGTCCACCACACGGTCGACCAGGCCGGCGGCTTCCGCGGAGCTTGCCGGAATCGGCGCCCCGCTGGTCATCAGGTCGAGTGCCGCCTGCACGCCGGCGAGCCTGGGGGTCCGCTGGGTGCCGCCGGCGCCGGGAAGCAGCCCGAGCTTGACCTCCGGCAGCCCGACCTTGGCGGACTTGAGCGCAATGCGGTAGTGGCTGCCGAGCGCAACTTCGAAACCACCGCCCAGTGCCGTGCCGTGAATCGCGGCAACGACCGGCTTGTCCAGGGCCTCGATCGCGTCGACCACTTCCGGCAGCCATGGGTCCTTCGGGGGCTTGCCGAACTCGGTGATGTCCGCGCCCGCAATGAACGTCCGTCCCTCGCAGCGGATGACGACCGCCGCTGAGGCATCGTCGGCGGCGGTCCGGATGCCGTCGAGAATGCCGGAGCGCACGGCATGCGAGAGTGCGTTGACGGGCGGATTGTCGATTGAGATGACGCCGATTCCGTCGACGACGTCGTAGCTGACTGGGGCTCCCATGGTGGTCCTTATGTCGAGTGCGGTGCTGTACCGCGGGGCCCGAGATGATAGTCTATGTGCGCGTCGGGTTTCACGACGCTAACGCGCGTCGCCATCCCATCCAGGCAGACCATGTACCGGCAACTCACTGAACAGGCAGAGAAATACATCAAGTCGCTGAATACAGGCGACAATCTCGCTGCCCAGCTGAAACGCGGCCTCGCCGACCTGCTCGCCCACGGCGAGGCGAACGCCGACGCCGCATGCCGCCTGCTCAAGATCAGCCGGCGCACCCTGCAGCGGCGCCTGAAGGCTGAAAAAACCAGCTTCCAGAAGGTCCTGAACGAGCTCAGGGCCGAGCTTGCGGTCCGTTACCTGAGCGACCGGCGCCTGAAGGCCCTCGAAGTCGCGATGCTGCTCGGCTACTCGAACATCAGCTCGTTCACGACGGCGTTCAAGTCCTGGTACGACATGCCGCCGATCGAATACCGCCAGAAGTTCCTGACCTTCGGCTGACCGCCCCCGCGGTACCCATTTGCGATATCATGCGCGGCTTCTCCGCGGAGACCAGAATGCTCGAAAAACTCCAGTTCTACATCGACGGCCAGTGGGTCGATCCGGTGACTCCCCGCGTGCACGACGTCGTCAACCCGGCGACGGAGGAAGTCTACGGCCGCATCAGCCTCGGCAGCGAAGCCGACGTCGACAAGGCGGTCGCCGCGGCGTCTCGCGCCTTCGAGACTTTCTCGCAGACCAGCCGCGAAGAGCGAGTCGAACTGTTGCGCTCGATTCTCGACGTCTTTGCGACCCGCTACGAGGACATGGCGCGAGCGATCATGCACGAGATGGGCGCTCCGTGGCGCCTCGCGAAGGGCGCGCAGACCGGCAGCGGCGTCCAGCACATGAAAGCAATCATGCGCGTGCTCGACAACTTCGAGTTCGAGGAGCACAGCCGCACCACGCTCATCATCAAGGAACCGATCGGCGTCTGTGCGCTCATCACGCCGTGGAACTGGCCGATGAACCAGGTTGCCGTCAAGGTTGCGCCGGCGCTTGCAGCCGGCTGCACGATGGTCTTGAAGCCGAGTGAGATTGCGCCCTTTGATGCGATGATCTTTACGGAAGTACTGCACGAAGCCGGCGTTCCGGCCGGCGTGTTCAACCTCGTGAACGGGGACGGTCCGGGCGTCGGTACGGCGCTCAGTCAGCATCCGGATGTCGCGATGGTGTCGTTCACCGGCTCGACGCGCGCCGGCGTGGCCGTTGCGCAGAATGCCGCGCCAACGGTGAAACGCGTCGCGCAGGAGCTGGGCGGCAAGTCGGCCAACATACTGCTGGACGATGCAGACTTCGACAAAGCCGTTACAACGGGCGCCGAAGACTGCTTCGACAACACCGGCCAATCCTGCAATGCGCCGACCCGCATGCTGGTGCCGAAAGACCGCATGCAGGAAGCTGCCGAGCTGGCGGGTAAGGCAGCCGAAGCCGCGAAGGTCGGCGACCCGCGCGCCGAGGGTACCGAGATCGGGCCGCTGGTGTCGGAACTGCAGTGGAACAAGGTGCAGGCGCTCATCCAGCAGGGCATCGACGAAGGCGCGACGCTGGTAGCGGGTGGCACCGGCCGCCCGGACGGCCTCGAGACCGGCTATTACGTGAAACCAACCGTGTTTGCCGACGTCAACAACGACATGACCATCGCTCGCGAAGAGATCTTCGGCCCGGTGCTGTCGATCATCCCCTACGAGGACGAGGACGATGCC
>JASJBG010000061.1 GCA_030066625.1 Woeseiaceae bacterium | reverse complement strand
ACCTGTGCGCGGCGGATATCGAGCTTGTCGACGATCGCCATGAGCGAACGCATCATCTTCGGCGGGGCGTTGATGACGAGCGCGTTGGTCTGCGTATCTGCCCAGACGCTGACGCCGTCCATGCCGGCGCCGCCACCCGCGCCGCCGCCGGGTGCGGCAGCACCGCCCGTGCGTGCGGCGGACGAGGCCTGGTTGGAGATGTGCTGCTGCAGCTTGGTCGCCAGCTCTTCGGCATCGGCATATTCGAGATAGCGAACCTGCGTATCGCCGCCGTCTTCGAGCGGCGTGTCGAGATGGGCGATGAGCGTCCGTAGCCGCAGCCGGTCGGACTTGTCGCCACCCAGGAGAATGCTGTTCGTGCGCGCATCGGCAACGAGGCTCGTCGTCACCGGCGCGCCGTCGGCGCGGGGCTGCTGCGTCAGCGACGTCATGACACGCACGACCTCGGTAGCCGAGGCGTGCAGTAGCGGCACAACTTCAATCTCCTCGTCACTCGACTGGTCGATACGGCGGATGATGTTCATCATGCGGCCGACGTTGCCGGCCCGGTCCGAAATGATCAGCATGTTCGAGCCCGGGTGGGCGACGAGGTGACCGTACTGCGGGACGAGCGGTCGCAGGATCGGCACGAGCTGGGTCGCACCGACATTGTTGACGCGGATGACCTGCGTGACGATGTCGTCCGGCCCTGCCGCATTGCCGGTACCGAGCGGGCCGGCGAACTGCCGCGCCGTGGCGTTCGGGATGATCTTCGTGATCTCGCCTGTCGTGATGGCGGCCAGCTGGTGGACGTCGAGTATCGACAGGAAAGCCTCGTAAAACGCATCCGGCGACATCGGCGTCGAAGACAGCATGGTGACCTTCTGGCCCTGCACCCTCGGGTCGATAATGAAGGTCCGGTTGGTGATCTCGCCGACGGCCTCGACGATCTGGCGAATATCCGCTTCCTTGTAGTTCGGCGTGATGGTCGGCTGCTGCGCGAACGCGAACGGCGCCATCAGCACGGCCAGGAGGGTCAGTGCCGCTACGCCACGGCCAGGCAATCTCGTCATCTTCGGGCTCATTGTTATTTTAATCGACGTTTCCTTTACCGAGGTCGAGCTGTTCCGTCTTAAGGACGATGGTCTCGGGCGTGCCGTTACGCTCGACCGTGACCGAGACCTGCTGCGCGGTGCCCAGGGACTGAAAGATCTGCATGGCCTGCGTCGGATCGGTCAGCGACTGGCCGTCGATCTCCTTGATCAGGTCGCCGGGGCGCAGGCCGAGGGCCGCAAACTGGCGGCGGTCGCGGCCGGGATAAACGCGATACCCCATCTGCTGGCCATTCACGAAGTATGGCGTCGGGCGGATGACGTCGGCAAGCCGTGAAACGTTCTGTGCAACGACAGACTGGATACTCGACGACTGCTGCGCGACCTGTCGCGTCGGCGTGCGTCGGCGCACGGCCGCGGACGTCGTTGGCGTGAACTCCTGCGGCAGGCTGAGCGAGGTCAGCGTGCCGTTTTCGTTCAGGATGACCTTGGTGACTTCGACGGCGTGCAGCTTGGTGCCCGATATGATCGGGTCGCCGACCGCGTAGATCTTCTCGTCGTTGTTGCCATCCGAAATGATCGCGATCGAAAACTCCGGCCGATCGGAGGCGATCGTGCCCTTGAGCTTCAGGTTACGCAGGTTGGTCTCGTCGACGTCGCCGTAGTCGTTGGCGGGAACCTCCGGGGCGGGGCCTTCGACGATTTCGGCCTTGCCGAACATGCTCGCCTCGGAAATCGACTGCGCGCTCGAACGGCCGTCGCCGCCGCCCGTCGAGCGCTGGATTGAGCCCTGGCCGGCAGGTATCGCGACCGGGTCGCCGGCGTCCGTTCCGGGCACGAACATCCAGACGATCGTGGCGAGCTGCCAGCCGATCAGGATGACGATCAGCAAGCTCACCCAGGCGGGCAGCAGCGCGTTCGCGGCCGCGATCGTTCGCTCGCGGTCGAGGCTTACCAGGTCAGACCATTTTGGCGTCGTTGTCATGCTCAGTCCGGGCGGATTTTCGTCCAGTGTCCGTGTTCAAACGCAGCGCAATGATGATACGGGTCGAGTACCGATTCAATTAATTGTTTAAGTGCGGAAAAGTCTTTGTTTTTCATCTATGTAGACAGGTCCGCGATTGCCGGGTTCCGACGCCGTCGGTGTGACCGGCGTGGCAAATCCGGAAATCCGGCTGCACTGGCGAGAACCGCGGGTAATATAATACCCGTATTGCACCGCCCAGTATTGAATACTCGCATTTCGAGACTATCTAGGGGCCTATGAGCGAACGACGCGACCAACCCGATTTCGGCGAAAGCCACGACCTCGCGGTCGAGGAAGCGCGCCCGAAAATCAAGGAACCACCGCTGTACCGGGTTGTCCTCATTAATGATGACTTCACGCCGATGGAGTTCGTCGTCGAGATTCTCGAGTCGATCTTCGGCATGGAGCGGACGCGCGCGACGCAGGTTATGTTAGAAGTGCACACGAAAGGCAAGGGTGTCTGCGGCGTTTACAATTTCGAAATCGCCGAAACCAAGGTGGCCCAGGTCATGGGTATTGCCAAGCAGCACCAGCACCCGTTGCTGTGTACTATGGAAGAGTCGTAAACGAACGAATCAAGGAGCTGGACAGACTCGATGCTGAGTAGCGAACTGGAATTTTGCCTGAACGAAGCCTTTCAGCGGGCACGCGAGCAACGTCATGAATTCATGACGGTGGAGCACCTTTTATTGGCGCTCCTCGACATTCCCAAGGTCCACGAGATCCTGAAGGCCTGTGATGGCAACATCCCCGAACTCCGCCGCCAGCTGACTGAGTTCATCGAGGAGCAGACGCCGCTCCTGCCGCACGACGACGAGAACGACGTGCAGCCTACACTCGGTTTCCAGCGCGTTTTGCAGCGGGCCGTTTTCCACGTGCAGTCGAGTGGCAAGAAGGAAGTCACCGGCAGCAACGTGCTCGTTGCGATCTTCAGTGAGAAGCAGTCGCAGGCTGTCTATTTCCTGAGCCTCCAGGACATTTCTCGCCTCGATGTCGTCAACTACATTTCGCACGGCATGCCGCAGTTGCCTGGCGAGACCGGGCAGGAAGAGCAGGAGTCGCTCGAAAGCGAGGGCGAGCCCGAGGCATCGCCGCTCGAGCGCTACGCCACGAACCTCAACCAGCTCGCGATCGACGGCAAGATCGACCCGCTGATCGGCCGCGAGATCGAAATCGAACGCACGGTGCAGATTCTCTGCCGGCGGCGCAAGAACAATCCGCTGTACGTCGGCGATGCCGGCGTCGGCAAGACCGCGCTGGCCGAAGGTCTCGCGCGCATGATCGTCGAGGAACGCGTACCCGAGGTATTGCGCGACAGTACGATCTACTCGCTCGACATGGGTACCCTGATCGCCGGCACGAAGTATCGCGGCGACTTCGAGAAGCGCCTCAAGGGCGTGATCAAAGAGGTCAGCGAAGATCCCGGTGCGGTCCTGTTCATCGACGAAATCCACACGGTCATCGGCGCCGGGGCGGCCTCAGGCGGCGTCATGGACGCCAGCAACCTTATCAAGCCCGTCCTCGCGAACGGCGAGATTCGCTGCATTGGTTCGACGACCTACGAGGAATACCGCGGCATCTTCGAGAAGGACCACGCGCTGGCCCGCCGTTTCCAGAAGATCGACGTGCCCGAGCCGACGCTCGAGGAGACCATCAAGATTCTGCACGGACTGAAGTCGCGCTTCGAGGAGCACCACGGTGTTCGCTACGAAGACGGTGCGCTCGAGGCCGCGGCGGACCTGTCGATGCGACACATCAATGACCGCCGACTGCCCGACAAGGCAATCGACGTCATCGACGAAGCCGGCGCGAATACTCGCCTGCAGCCGGTCGCCGAACGCAAGGACCTCGTCACGGTCGAGATGATCGAGAACATCGTTGCCAAGATGGCGCGCATTCCTGCAAAGAGCGTGTCGTCCTCGGACCGTAAGACGCTCAAAACGCTCGAGCGCGACCTGAAGCTCGTCATATTCGGGCAGGACGAGGCGATCTCCGCGCTCGGTTCGGCGATCAAGATGTCGCGTTCCGGCCTGCGCGAGGAAGACAAGCCGATCGGTATGTTCCTGTTTGCCGGCCCCACGGGCGTGGGCAAGACCGAGGTTACCCGCCAGCTCGCCATGTCGATGGGCGTGGAGCTGCTGCGCTTCGACATGTCCGAGTACATGGAGCGGCACACGGTGTCGCGCCTGATCGGCGCACCGCCGGGCTACGTCGGCTACGACCAGGGCGGCCTGCTGACCGAGGCGGTTACCAAGAACCCGCACGCAGTCGTCCTGCTGGACGAAATCGAGAAGGCGCACCCCGAGGTATTCAACCTGCTGCTGCAGGTCATGGACCACGGCACGTTGACAGACAACAACGGCCGCAAAGCCGACTTCCGCAACGTGATCCTCGTCATGACGACGAACGCCGGCGCGCAGGAGATGAGCCGGGCTTCGATCGGCTTCACGGCGCAGGACCATACCTCGGACGGTATGAACGTCATCAACAAGACATTCACGCCCGAGTTCCGCAATCGCCTCGATGCGATCATCCAGTTTGCTTCCCTCGACGCCGACTCGGTCAAGCGCGTCGTCGACAAGCTGATCGTAGAGCTCGAAGCGAAGCTGGATTCCAATGACGTGACGCTGGAACTCGACGATGCGGCGCGCGAATGGATCGCCGAGCGCGGTTACGACCCGAAGATGGGTGCGCGGCCGATGGCGCGGGTGATCCAGGAGCACATCAAGCGACCGCTCGCCGAAGAGCTGTTGTTCGGCAAACTGGAGAACGGCGGCCACGTCACGATTACCGTCGGCCCGGACGACACGCTCAAGCTAAATGCGGAGCCGGCGCTGAAGGAACTCGAGCACCTGACCGAGGAATCGGACGAGCACGGCTGAGGGGCGCCGTCCGGCGCTCCTTGATCCAATACGTTGATGGTTGCGGCGGTACGCCGCGTCAGGGCCTATCGACCGCGGTAGACAATCCGGCCTTTGCTGAGGTCGTACGGCGTCAGCTCGACGGTGACCTTGTCGCCCGTCAGGATTCGAATGTAGTTCTTGCGCATCTTGCCCGAAATATGCGCAGTCACGACGTGGCCGTTCTCGAGTTCGACCCGAAACGTCGTGTTGGGCAGCGTCTCTGTGACGACACCCTCCATCTGGATGGCTTCTTCTTTCGCCAAGGGCCTGGTGCTCCGGTTGCTAAAAGGCTGGCGAATTGTGCAGAAACGGGCCCGTTATTGCAATGAACGGTCACGATCTTCCGACTCGAGGTCGCGAATCGCGACGGGGGCGTCGGGCCAGTCGTCGAATCGGTCTGGCAAGGCGCATTCAGAGGCGAGAATCGCCGCGAAGTCTCGGCGTGGAATGGTCTCAGCGCCAATGGTCAACAGGTGGCTCGACACGACCTGGCAGTCGATCAGCGCGAAGTCATGGCGGCGAAGCACACTGCACAGGCCGAGCATCGCGAGCTTCGAGGCATTGGTCTCGTGGCTGAACATCGACTCGCCGAAGAACACCTTGCCGATTGCCAGCCCGTAGATGCCGCCGACGAGACGGTTGCCGACTCGTACCTCGACCGAATGCGCCCAGCCGTCCTCGTGCAGGGTTTCGTAGGCGTTGATCATCTCCGGGGTAATCCAGGTACCTTGTTCCGATCGCCGCGGCCCGGCGCAGGCACGGATGACGTCGGCGAAGGCGGTGTTGAAGGTCAGTGTCTCGTCCAGGTTCGGAAGCGTCCGCCGCAGACGCCGGGACAGATGAAACTTCTCGGGGCGCAGCACGCAGCGTGGATCGGGCGACCACCACAGCACCGGCTGACCGGCGTCGTACCACGGGAAGATACCGTGCCGGTACGCGTACAGCAGCCTTTCCGGTGTCAGGTCGCCGCCGGCGGCGAGCAGGCCATCCGGTTCGCGCATGGCGCTCGCCACGTCCGGGAACGCGCCGGGCGGGTCCTCAGGCGTCAGCCACACGATTCGATTGCTGCGCACAGCCCTAGTCGTCCTGGCGGTACGGGCTGTGGCTGTCGACCGCGTCCATGTAGCGGTCGATGTGGCGCGCCTCTTCCTCGACGTAGTCACCGATGGCGGAGAAGAACTCGGGTTGCTTCAGCCAGTGCGCCGAATGCGTGGGGGACGGCACGAAGCCGCGGCTGATCTTGTGCTCACCCTGGGTGCCCGGCTCGAAGGTACCGATGCCGTGCTCGATACAGTAGTCGATGCCCTGGTAATAGCAGGTCTCGAAGTGCAGGGCGTTGTAGCGACCCGTGCTGCCCCAGTAACGGCCATACAGCACGTCACGTGCGACAAAGAAGACGGCGGCCGCCACCGGCCCGCTGTGATCCTCGGCAAGTATGACGAGCAGATTGTCGGGCAGCGTTTCGGCCAGGGCCTCGAAGAAGGACAGGTCGTAGTAGGGGGCCGAACCGCGTCGCAGGAAGGTCCGGCTGATCAGGCCGTAGACCGTTCGCAGCAGCTCCGACGTGAGCTCGTGACCCGTCAGGCGACGAAACCGAATGCCGGCCTCGCTCACGCGGCGCCGGTCCCGGCGGGCTTTCTTGCGCTTTGCTGAACTGAATGTGGCGAGAAACTCGTCGAAGTCTGCGTAGTCGCGGTTGTGCCAGTGAAACTGACAGTCCTTGCGAATCTTCAGGCCCGCATTCTCGAGGACGTCGACCTCATCGGCGTCGGGGAACAACACGTGCAGTGACGAGCAGTCGCGTTCATGTGCGAGCAGGACCGCCGCCTCGATCAGCGCCTCCGCCGCCTGCGCGTCGTCCGCGCTGTCGAGCAGGAGCCGGCTGCTTCGCGCCGGCGTAAACGGCACTGCCGAGACCAGCTTCGGGTAGTAGTCGAGGCCGGCGCGTTCGTAGGCATTGGCCCAGGCCCAGTCGAACACGAACTCGCCCCAGGAGTGATACTTCTCGTACAGTGGGAGCGCGGCCCGCAGGCGGCCGTCATCATGAGCGAGCGTCAGGTGGCAGGGGCGCCAGCCGGTGCGTTCGGACACGCAGCCGGTCGTTTCGGCGGCTTTCAGAAACTCGTGACGCAGGAAGGGGTAGTCGTCGCCCGCGAGCGCGTTCCAAGCGCCCCGGTCGATGTCGGCAATTCCCTCGTGAACCGTTACCCGCATAGGCGCAGGCAGGTCACGCGGCGGCGTCGCTCGACTCGCGCGCGTCACCGGATTCGAGCGCGTCCAGGTATTTCTCGGCGTCCAGCGCCGCCATGCAGCCGGCGCCCGCCGACGTAATGGCCTGGCGGTAAACCTGGTCGGCGACATCGCCGGCCGCGAATACGCCCGGAACGCTGGTTGCGGTCGCGTCGCCTTCGATTCCGGACTTGACGATGATGTAGCCGTTTTTCATGTCGAGCTGGCCATCGAAAAGGCCCGTGTTGGGTTTGTGGCCGATTGCGATGAAGACGCCGTCGAGCGCGATATCGGTTTTCTCGCCCGGGTTCTTCGTACTTTCGATGCGCAGACCCGTAACGCCGGCGTCGTCCCCGAGCACTTCGTCGACGACGTTGTCCCAGGCGATCTCGACCTTGCCTTCCTTTTCCTTCTCGAACAGGTGGTCCTGCATGATTTTCTCGGCACGCAGCGCGTCGCGACGGTGCACGAGCGTGACTTTCGAGGCGATGTTGCTCAGGTACAGCGCTTCCTCGACCGCCGTATTGCCGCCGCCGACGACGGCGACGGGCTTGTTGCGGTAGAAAAAGCCGTCGCAGGTGGCGCAGGCGGATACGCCGCGGCCCTTGTACGCTTCCTCCGAATCGAGGCCCAGGTACATGGCGGTTGCGCCGGTCGAGATGATCAGCGCGTCGCAGGTGTAGGTGCCGTAGTCGCCTTCGAGGCGGAACGGCCGCACCGTCACGTCAGCCGTGTGTATATGGTCGTTGACGATCTCCGTGTTGAATCGCTGTGCGTGCCTCAGCATGCGATCCATCAGCTCGGGGCCCTGCAGCCCCTCGACGTCACCCGGCCAGTTATCGACGTCCGTTGTCGTCATGAGCTGGCCACCCTGTTCGATACCCGTGACCATGACCGGATCGAGATTCGCGCGCGCCGCGTAGACGGCGGCAGCGTAGCCGGCGGGGCCCGAGCCGAGGATGAGTACCCGGCAATGCTTTGGTTGGCTCATGTATACTTAAGTCCTTGTTCGCTTGGGCGGCGGTACTGCTGAAGGCCTTGAATTGCGGCCCTTTTGGGCGCTTTCAAGGTCGTTCAGGGAAGGTACATGCGACCGCGCTAGTGTAGGGGAAAACCACACACTTAAGCTATGGCAAAAGCTCGAAAAGCCAAAGAGCCGGAATCCCGTTTGTCTGCACAAGTCCACCGCGCGCTGCGCGAGGGCGCGCTGTGGATCTTCGGCGCGCTCGCGTTGATTCTGTGGTTCGCGCTGTTTACCTACGACCCCAACGATCCCGGGTTCAGCCAGGTCACCAGCAATTCCGAGATCAACAACGGAATAGGTCGCGTCGGCGCGCTCGTCGCCGACCTGTTGTTCAACTGGTTTGGTCGTCCCGCCTACCTGTTTACGCTGATGGTCTTTTACCTGGGCTGGATGCTGTACCGCGAGGAGAAGACCCAGACTGAACTGACGAAGATGGACTTCGCGCTTCGCTTCGCCGGTTTCCTCGCGACGCTCGTCACGAGCTGCGCGCTGTCGACGCTGCACTTCTCGCCGGCCGGCTTCAATGAATCGGCCGGCGGGATCGTCGGCAAGATCGTCGGCCTGCAGCTTGCGGGGGTCATGAAGCTGCTCGGCGCGAGCCTCTTGCTGTTCGTGCTCTGGATCGCGTCGGTGTCCCTGTTCCTCGGCATTTCGTGGTTCAACGTCATGGATCGCATCGGCCGCTGGTGTCTCGTCGGTGTCGAGCGCCTGCAGGCCAAGCTCGATGAGCTGCGCGACAAAGCGGAAGGCCGTCGCCAGGCCGCTGCGCGCCAGGACGTCATCAAGGTTGAGAAGAAGCGCCAGGAGGGTCGTGCGAAGCCGCGCATCGAACCCGTGATCCCCGTGCTCGAGCAGAGCGAGCGTGCCGAGAAGGAACGCCAGGTGCCGCTGTTCGATCCGCCGGCCGCGGGCGAACTGCCGCCGCTGTCGCTGCTCGACGATCCGCCTGATCAGAAGACCGGCTATTCGCAGGATTCGCTCGAGGCGATGTCACGCCTCGTTGAACTGAAGCTCCAGGACTTCGGCATCGAGGTTGAGGTCAAGTCAGTATCGCCGGGGCCGGTCATCACCCGCTTCGAGCTCGACCCGGCACCCGGCGTGAAGGTCAGCCAGATCGCGAACCTCGCCAAGGATCTTGCACGCTCACTGTCCGTGGTCAGCGTGCGCATCGTCGAGGTCATCCCGGGCAAATCGTTTATCGGCCTCGAGATACCGAACGAGAACCGCCAGCTTGTAACGCTCGGAGAAATCCTGAAGTCGCGTGCCTACGACGACCTGCAGTCGCCGCTGACGCTGGCCCTTGGCAAGGACATCGGTGGTAATTCGGTCGTTGCGGACCTGGCGCGCATGCCGCACCTGCTTATCGCCGGCACGACCGGGTCGGGCAAGTCGGTCGCGATCAACGCGATGGTGCTGAGCATCCTGTACAAGACACAGCCCGAGCAGGTGCGCCTGATCATGATCGATCCGAAGATGCTCGAGCTGTCGGTCTACGAGGACATTCCGCACCTGCTCACGCCGGTCGTGACCGACATGAAGGAAGCGGCAAACGCGCTGCGCTGGTGCGTGGCGGAGATGGACCGCCGTTACCGGCTCATGGCGGCGCTCGGCGTGCGCAACATCGGCGGCTACAACCGCAAGGTGAAGGACGCCATCGACAGCGGTGAACCAATCAAGGACCCGACGTTCACACCGCCGCCCTTCGAGGACGAAGACAATCCCATCGAACACCCGACGCTGACGCCGCTGCCGTATATCGTCGTCGTCATCGACGAGCTCGCCGACATGATGATGATCGTCGGCAAGAAGGTCGAGGAGCTGATCGCGAGACTGGCGCAGAAGGCGCGCGCGTCGGGCATACACATGCTGCTTGCGACACAGCGACCGTCGGTCGACGTCATCACCGGCCTGATCAAGGCGAACGTCCCGTCGCGTATTGCGTTCCAGGTGTCTGCCAAGGTCGACTCGCGGACGATTCTCGACCAGCAGGGTGCCGAAAACCTGCTGGGCCACGGTGACATGCTGTACCTGCCGCCAGGGACGTCGCTGCCCGTGCGTGTGCACGGTGCTTTCGTGGCGGATCACGAAGTGCACGCGGTCGTCCGGCACCTCAGGAAGAGCGGGCAGCCGCGATACATCGAGGAAATCGTCGACGGCCCGGCCGCTGACACGCCGGGACTTGCCGGCATCGACAAGCTGCCGGGCGGCGACAGCGGCGATGCGGAGCAGGATCCTCTCTATGACCAGGCGGTGCAGGTCGTCATGGAGACTCGCAAGGCATCGATTTCCGGCGTTCAGAGGCGCCTCAAGATCGGCTATAACCGCGCTGCGCGCATGGTCGAGTCCATGGAGGCTGCAGGACTGGTCGGCCCACTGCAGCCAAACGGCACGCGCGAGATTCTCGTGCCGGCCGTGGCCGAGGAGGGCTGAGGCGGTGAACGTGATGCTGCGTGCCTTGTTCATCCTGGCCGTCACCGCGTCGTGTGGTTTCGCTGCTGCGGCGGACGACAACGATCGCGGCCGCGAACTCGTCGACATTTTCGTTAATGACGTCGAGACCTTCGCGGGCCGCTTCGAACAGACGCTGATCGATCCCGACGGCGAGGTGCTCGAGAGTTCGACCGGCGTTCTGTCGATCAGCCGGCCCGGCAAGTTCCGCTGGGCCTACGAGGCACCTTACGAGCAGTGGCTCGTCGCCGATGGCCTGAACATCTGGAGCTACGACGTCGATCTCGCGCAGGTTACAGTCAAGCCGCAGGCCGAGGCGTTAGCCAACACGCCGGCGCTGCTGCTCGGCGGCGCCAGCAACGCGATGGACGAATTCGAGGTGGTCGAGTCTGACGAAGAGGGTGGCCCGACCGATGAGCTCGGACTCGAATGGGTCCGGCTCCAGCCTGTCGATGCGGATTCGGGATTCGCATACGTCGACCTTGGCTTCGCCGACGACACGCTCAATCGCATGGTCTTCCTGGACAACCTCCAGCAAACGACGATCGTCTACCTGACGGAGGTCACCGTTGACGAGCCGGTCGATGCCGCGGAGTTCCGCTTCGAAGTGCCTGACGACGTCGACGTCGTGGGTACGCCGGCCGAAGCAAGCACACCCTGATGCTGCCCCTTCGTTATCCGCAACGCTGGCGACTCGCTGGCCTCATCCTGCTGCTGCTCGTCCTCGTCGGTGCCGTGATGCCGGCGTTCTGGATGTGGCCCGACAAGGGGCGAATCGTCGTCTGGATCGGCGGCGTGGACAAATGGGTGCACTGTCTCGCGTTCACGTTTCTCGCCGTGTGGTTTGCCGGCCAGTATCGGCCACGCTCGTACTGGCGAGTGGCGATCGGGCTACTG
This sequence comes from Woeseiaceae bacterium, assembly GCA_030066625.1. GTDB lineage: Bacteria > Pseudomonadota > Gammaproteobacteria > Steroidobacterales > Woeseiaceae > UBA1847. The sequence continues at coordinate 1,872 of JASJBG010000061.1, read as the reverse complement.
GCGTACGGCCTGCTCATTGAGTTGATTCAGCGCTCGATCAGCTACCGCAGCGCCGAGTGGTCGGACGTGCTGGCGAACGTCATCGGCATTCTCATTGGCCTTGCCATTGCCACCTTCGGCATGGGCGGCTGGAGTCTCCGCTTCGAGTCGTGGCTGGAGACGAGACGGGCATAGTGGCCGACCTGTTTGCCGAGGAGGAGCGCGAAGCGGTTGAACGGCCGCTGGCGGACCGGATGCGGCCCGTGACGCTCGACGAATTCTTCGGCCAGTCGCACCTGCTGGACGACGGCAAGCCGCTCAGGCGCGCCGTGGAGCAGGGCCGAGCGCATTCGATGGTGTTCTGGGGGCCACCCGGGACGGGCAAAACAACACTGGCCCGGCTGATTGCCCGCCGCACGGACTCGCACTTCATCGCGCTGTCCGCGGTCATGGCCGGCGTCAAAGATATTCGCGCCGCGGTGGCGGAAGCCGAGCAGCATCGAGCCGTGCACCGCCGCGGGACCGTCCTGTTTCTCGACGAGGTACACCGCTTCAACAAGTCGCAGCAGGACGCGTTCCTGCCGTTCGTCGAGGACGGCACGCTGACTTTTATCGGCGCGACGACCGAGAACCCGTCCTTCGAACTCAATAATGCGTTGCTGTCGCGTGCCCGAGTCTATGTCCTGAAGTCGCTGCCTGCCGCGACAATTGTCGAAATCCTCGAGCGCGTGCTCGCCGACGTTGAACGCGGTCTCGGCGGTCGGTTCGCGATCGGCGAGGACGACCTCGCACACCTGGCGGAAGCCGCGGACGGCGACGCCCGACGCGCACTGAACCTGCTCGAACTCGCAGCCGACCTCGCGGAGGAGGGCCGCATCACGACGGATATCGTCGCCGAGGTCGCATCGGGTTCGCGGCGACGCTTCGACAAGCAGGGTGAGTACTTCTATGACCAGATCTCGGCGCTGCACAAGTCGATCCGCGGCAGCGACCCGGATGCGTCGCTGTACTGGCTCATGCGCATGCTGGATGGCGGCTGCGACCCGCTGTACGTTGCCCGCCGCATGATTCGCGTCGCGTCCGAGGACGTCGGCAACGCGGATCCCCGCGCGCTGCAGCTGACGCTGGACGCCTGGGAAGTCCTCGAGCGACTCGGCAGCCCCGAGGGGGAGCTGGCGCTGGCGCAGGCCGTGATCTATCTCGCCTGCGCGGCCAAGAGCAATGCCGTCTACGCGGCCGCGAAGGCGGCAGCGGCCGATGCCAGGAATCTCGGTTCCCTCGAGGTCCCGATGCATCTCAGGAACGCGCCGACGACGCTCATGAAGGAGCTTGGCTACGGCGACGACTATCGCTATGCCCACGACGAAGACGACGCCTTTGCGGCGGGGGTCAACTATTTTCCCGAGGACATGAAGCCGGCCAGGTATTATCATCCCGTGCCGCGCGGGCTCGAGATCCGGATCCGCGAAAAACTCGAGGACATGGAGCGGCGCAACCGCGAGGCTCGCGCCGCGGAACAAGACGATGATTGATCCAAAGCTACTTCGCCAGTCGGCCGAAGAGGTCGCCGCAAATCTTGCACGACGCGGTTTCGAATTCGATGCGAGCGCCTATCTCGGACTCGAAGAGCAGCGCAAGGCGCTGCAGGTCGAGACCGAGACACTGCGCAGTGAGCGCAACGCAAGCGCGAAAAACATCGGCAAGGCAAAAGCCCAGGGCGAGGACGTCGAGCCGCTGCTCGCTGCCGTACAGGACCTCGGCGAACGCCTCGAGACTGCCGAGGGCAAGCTTGCCGATGTTTTTCGCGCTTGCGTTGCGCTCACTGCGCAGTGTCTCGGTCTCGACCTGCAGCGCCTTGCGCTGCTCTTCGAGTCCGAGATAGGCGCTCGCATC
>JASJBG010000062.1 GCA_030066625.1 Woeseiaceae bacterium | reverse complement strand
GCCGTGTTCAAGAGCCGGTTCGTGTTCGAGAACTCGGTCACCTCGACCGATGCGCTCGCCGTCGCGCCCGGTCGTACCGCCGCCGCCAGCGCATCCACGCACGGCGGCGTGCCGCAGGCGGGCGGTGCCGCGTAGATACTCAGCGGCTCGCTGCGCGCCAGCACGTTGTAGCCGTTGTTCTCGTACAGGCGGTACTCGTAGGCACCCGGCGCGTACGCTACCCAGCGGGTCCAGACCTTCGAGGTCTGGCCGCTGCCGACGTAAACGTAGGTCAGGTACGAATAGTCCGATGAACCCAGCGCCGAGATCGACAGCCAGTCGCTCGGGTTGCCGGGACCGCCCGTGAGCGTCGCCGTTACGTATGCACCCCCTTCCACCTGGATCGTGCTCAGCGTGATCTCCGGCGTCTGCGTCTCCGGTACGGCCTGTACTCGCACGGGGCTGCTCGTCGCAAGCTTGGTCACTCCCGCCGCATCGAACAGCCGGAATTCATACTCGCCCGGCACGCTCGGCATCGTGATCGTCCACTGGAACTGCGTGGCCGGGACCGTCACCGACTGCGTGATCGTCGTATCGGGCGAGCCGACCGGCGCGAGCACGAGCAGCGGGTTCGAGGCTTCGACCGTGTAGTCATAGGCCGTGCCGTTCTCGGTCAGGCGGGTGCGGTTGCCGTTCTCGTCGTACTCGAATGCCTGGCTGGCCGGCAGCGGTGCGAGTCCCGTGTGTGTGTAGTCGTCGAGGCGACCGAGCAGATCGTAGCCGAACGTGTCCGTGTGGCGCGGATCGTTCAACGACGTGAGCTGGCCCGCTGCATCGTAGCCCAGGGTTCGCGTGCTGCCTGCGAGCGTGTGGCTCGTCAACAGGCCGCGCACGTCGAAACTCTTGCTGTGCGCCGCACCGTTGCCCCAGGTCCAGCCGTTGACCGGGCCGAACGGGTCGTAGCTTGCCGCCGACAGCACCGTTGCGCCGTCGACCGTGACGCTGGTAGGCAGGTAGGTGTTGTAGCCGTAGCCGACGACCTTGCCGGACGGCAGCGTCATACTCGTCATTCGTCCCGCCGAGTCGTATGCGTAGCTCGTCGACAGTGCCACGCTGCCAATCGTCTGGGTCTTCTGCGTTACCGCGCCGAAGCTATCGAAGCTCCAGCTCGTGTTGCCCGTCGCATCCGTGATCTTGTTGAGCCGGCCCTTGGCGTTTGCGCCAACGTCGTACTCGTAGGCGATCGTGCCGCCGCCGTCGAGCGTGGTCAGCGTGAGCCGGTTCAGGGCGTCGTAGGTGTAGCTCGTGAGCTTGCCGCGCGCGTCTGTTTTCGTCGCCAGGTTGCCAGCCACATCGTATGTGTAGGTCGTCGTACCGCGATCGGGGCTGATCTCCTCGAGCAGGTTGCCGAGATCGTCGTAGCTGTAGACGGTCTTGGCGCCGTTGGCTGCCGTTACGACCGCCGTATTGTCGTGCACGTCGTAGGCGTAGCTCGTGACGCCCAGGAGCGCGTCCACGGTCTGCGTCAGCCGATCGAGCGCGTCGTAGCTGTGCGTCGTCATTGCCGAGTTCGGGTCGACCGTCGACGTGAGGTTGCCTTCGATGTCGATGGCGTAGTCGGTCAGCGAGCCGCCGCTCGACACCGTATCGAGGTGGTTGAATACGTCGTACACGGAATCGACGGCGCGTTTGAGGCTGCTGCCCGGATCGTAGGTATCCTCGTCCGTGCGATTGCCGCGAGCGTCGTAGTCGTACTCGATGCGGTTGCCGAGATTGTCCGTAATCGTTGTCAGGTAGTGCGCATCGTCGTACGTGAACGTCAGCACCTGGCCATCCGGCCGCGTGACGCTCGTCAGCTGGCCGGCGCTGTCGTACGCCATCGTCGTTTGCCGGTTCGTACCGCTGACTGGCACCTGCGTGACGCTCGTAAGTTCGCCGGCCGAGCTGTAGACGTAATGCGTCTGCAGACCGTTGGGATCGGTCGACTGCAGGACCCGGCCGAACGCGTCATAGGTGTCGAACGTGGTCACGTGACCGAGCGGATTCGTCACCGAGGCAATCTGGCCGCATTCGTAACCCGTGGTACAGCTGTAGTAGCTGATCGTCGTGACGTCCGAGACGCCGGTGCGCGGCCCGTCGATCGTCTCGAGCTGGTTGTCCGCGTTGTAGGTAAACGCCGTGGTCCGCTGAATGGCCGCGCCGTCGGGCCGGTGGCCGCGGACCGTGATCGATGCCACGAGCGGCGTGCCCGTCACGTAGGTGTACTCCGTTTCCTGGTCGTAGCCCGTTCCCGCGACGCTCGGCCGGGTGACCTTCGTCGGCAGCCGATAGCCGGCGTGCCACTGCATCGTCGTCGTCCGCTCTTCCGTCGCACCCTCCGCCTCCGTTAGCGTCGTAACGAGATTGCGCGCATCGTACGCGCGGTACGTCACTTCGCCACCATAGTCGGTGCTGCGCTCGAGGTTGCCGTTCGTGTCGTAGGTCTTCGAACTCGACGAGCCGAGCTTGGTGATGCCCGTGGTCTTGGCGACGCCGACCTTGGCGGCGATGTCGATATCCTGCACGAGCTGCTGCGACGTACCCGCCGCGTACGTCACCTGCGCGTCCGTGATGCGGTAGATCGGCGCGTTGACGCCGATCGTCGTATAGCTGATGTCCACGCGCTCAGACGGGTTCGCGGCCGGTCCATGATAGGACAGGTTCGCGCGGCCATCGGCGTCGTAGCCGAAGGTCGCATAGCGGTCGCCGTTGCGATCGACGATGCCGGTCAGCGCGTACGGAAAGCTCGCATTCTCGTAGACGTAGTGACGCACGGTCGTATCGGGGTGCGTCATGGACACGAGGTTGCCGAGGCTGTCGTAGCCGTAGCTGTACACGCCGCCGGCCGGGTCCGTCACGGTCGTGATGCGGTTCTCGACGGCCGAATTCTCCCACCAGTCCTGTCCCGGGTCCGGCGAGGCCGCGTAGCCGATCGCGATCTGCTTGCCGAAGTGGTCGGTGACGGTCGTCAAGCGCCCTATCCCGTCGTAGGCAAGCGTAGTCGTGAAGCCTTCACGGTCCGTAATCGTCTGCAGTCGGCCCTCCGCCGAATAGACTTCGAGTGCGTCCTCGTCGGTCGTCAGCTCCCAGCCGGTTGTCGCCCCGGCCGTCTGCAGTTCGATGAGTGTGAAATTGACGTCGGCGTCCGTGTGCCACGCGGCGCCATGCTCGCGATACGCGTATACCCTGCCCTCGGGCCGGTAGATGAACGCACTGCGGATGTCCTGAGTTTCGTGCACCGCGATTGCGGCTTGATAGCTGTGCCGCCAGCTCACGCCGATCGCGTCAGTGGCGACTGCAGCGGTCGCGCTGTTATCGCCGTTCAACGAGGCACGCACGCTGTTCGGGCCCGAGTTACCAAAGCGATACAGGCCGTTGTTCGAGTCGTCGAGGCCCGCAAGGCTGTTGTAGTAGCGACGAAACGCCAGCGGGTTTGGGCCCGTTGCCGCGAAGTCGAATTCCTCCTGGTACTTGTTGCCGACGCCCACGTTGATCGGGTTGCCGAGAAAGCACTGCCCGGTCTTGCACTGGTCACCCAGGTTCTTCCCCACGTCCTGGGCCGTGTCGCTGCGATAGCAATAAGACCCGCCGTTGCCGTCGATGCCCTCCGGACAGACCAGCGAGCGAGTGCGTTGGACGAGACCCAGCGTCTGCTGCTCGGTCGTGCACGCGGGCGCGATGTACTTGGTCTTCAGGTAGCGAGCGTAGTTGTCGACCTCGACGTCGTAGCTTGTCGTCGGAAACGGGCCGTTGCCGTACCCGGGGCAGTAGATCGCAAAATCAGCCGGCGTCATGTGTCCATCCGCCCAGCCTAGCGGTTGAATCGTGTTTGCCGGGCAGCCGGGCGCGTTGCCCTGAGTCTCGTTCCACGCGAGCTCGAACGCCTCGCTCTCCAGCGTATTCTCGCTGACCCCCAGCGTGCAGGTCCTCGGCAGGTACACGAAGTCCGTTGTCGTCTTGGCCGTGCACAGTGCGTCGCCACCCGGTTTGCACCACTCGTCGATGGTCTGTCCTTCGGCCGGGCCGATGAGCAGCGCCATGACCAAGGCGGTAATGGCGGCGAATTTGACGACCGCTGACGATCCTGCAGACATGCGTGTTCTCCCTGACGCTTTGTTGTTGCTTGTAATGGAGCGAGCGAGCCGAAGTGTTCGACACCGAAAAACAGGTGTCAAATATGGTCGAATCGTCACTGGAACTTTTGTTCCAGCGATTTGGACCGGGTATATGCGCGGATTCGAACAGGTTTCGTAGGAATGCGGGTGAGCGCGACAGGTAAGTGGTTGACGGGCGGGGCTTCGTCGAGGCGGTGCTTCACAGACGTCGGCTATCCCGCTTACGATGGTTGATCCACCAGCGTGACTGCTCCGTTACTCACCGGCCATAGACGCCCGTCACTATTGGCACTTTCCTTCCAATAATGGCAGCGGAAACCGGGCGTTGGCCGCGCAAACGGCCGTCGTTGTCAGGGCGCGCTCGTCCAGTTGCGCGGCAAGCGAGCGTCGGGTCACGTTCTCCGAGGTGTCGTTTTGTTATTTTCAAACCGGAATCGCTTGCTCGGCCCGCTCGCGACGGCGTACTGGATTCGCCGCTAGCCCACGTAGAATCACTCCCTGGAAAGGAGTTGCCCATGCGTACACCCGAATTCGACCAGGACCTGTGGAACAGGCTAGAAGCCATGGACCTCGACAACGCCGACGCCGTGCTGCCGCTCTCCAGGCGACTCGCACGCGACAATGGCTGGACGCAGGACTTCGCGAAGCGCGTCATCGACGAATACAAGCGCTTCGTTTACCTCGCGATGACAGCCGGCGTCCCCGTGACGCCATCCGACGAGGTCGACCAGGCCTGGCACCTGCACCTCTGCTACACGCGGCACTACTGGGACACGATGTGCGGCGAGATCCTCGGCCGGCCACTGCACCACGGACCGACCAAGGGCGGCCAAAGCGAGTCGACCAAGTACCGAGACTGGTACGGTCGCACCCTCGAACTCTACGAGGCCGCGTTCGGCCAGGCACCGCCAAGAGACATCTGGCCCGTGTCCGACGATCGTTTCCGCGACGTCGAAGCCTTTCGTCGCGTCAACACTAACAAGCGGCTTACGCTGAGTCGCGCGGCCGCAAAGAGCGGCGTTCTCGGCGCAGCGGCATTGATTCTGGCGGGCTGCACGGAGTCACTCGACCTCGAAGACATGTTCTTCATCGCCACGGTCATCATTGCCGTGATCCTGATCTTCAAATGGCTGAACAGCCCGCCCGGCCCCGGCGGCAAAGGCGGCGGTGGTGGCGGCGGCTGCGCCACCTGTGGTGGCTGCGGTGGATGCGGGGGTTGCAGCTAGATATTCTCGCTCGTCTGCCCGAAAAAGCGCGCTGCTCGGATTTGTAGATTCGTGGTTTGATTGTATGTCATTTCTGACATACGCTCTTCTACAGGATGGATAGTCGCAAGAAAGCAAGACTGACCAAGGCGGGTTGGACCACGGGTTCGACCGCCGATTTCCTGAACCTGTCGGACGAGGAATCCGCCTACATCGAGATGAAGCTCGCGTTGAGCCGGAAACTTCGGGAGCGGCGCATGGCCAACAAGCTTACGCAGGCAGAGCTGGCCGATGCTCTCGCCTCCAGCCAGTCGCGCGTCGCAAAGATGGAGGCCGGCGACCCGACGGTCTCGATCGACCTTCTCATCAAGTCACTGCTCGTACTCGGCGTATCGAAGAAGGAGCTCGCGCGAACGATTTCCTGATCGACTACTCGCCGGTATACCCCGGACCCTTCACAAACCTCCCCGGCATCTGACCCGTGTGCTCGCCGTCGACGAGCACGGGCACGCCGTTGACGACGACATGCATCACACCCGTCGAGTACTGGTGCGGTTCGGAAAAAGTCGCGTGGTCCTGGATCGTCGCCGGGTCGAACACGGCGATGTCCGCGAAGTAGCCCTCCTTCAGGGTTCCGCGTTCGGCAATTCTCAGGTTCGCGGCCGGGAAACTCGTCAGCCGGCGTATTGCCTCCTCCAGCGGGATCACGCCCTCGTCGCGCACGTACTTGCCCAGCAGCCGCGCAAACGTACCGTAGGCGCGCGGGTGCGGATTCGAGTCGAGAAAGCGGCCTTCGGGTGCGAGGCTCTCCGAGTCCGAGCCGAACGCCATCCACGGCAGCGCGATCTTCTTCTTAACGTTGTCCTCGGACATGATGAAGTAGACGGTGCCGACGCGGCTGCCGTCCTCCACGACGAGGTCCATCATCGTGATCTCGGGTGAGGTGCCGCGCATCTCGGCGACCTCGGCCAGCGTCTTGCCGGTGAGGTGCTTCAGATTATCGTTCTTGAAGTCGACGAGGATCACCTTTTCCGCGCTGCCGGCCGCGAGATACAGGTTCTCCCACTCGTTGGTCGGCGTCGTGATCTCGGTGACGAGCCGTTCGCGAATTTCCGGGTCCTGAAGGCGATCTGCCCACGCCTCGTAACCGCCCTCCTGCACCCACGGCGGCATCGACGCATCGAGGCCGGTCGCGCCGGCGGTGTAAGTGTACATATCGGTGGTGATATCGAGACCCTCGGCGCGCGCCGCCTCGATCTTTTCGATGACCGCATCGAGCTTGTGGAAGTTGGCCTCTCCGGCGGCCTTCAGGTGGTAGATCTCCGCACCGATGTCCGCCTCGCGCGCAATCGTGATGAGCTCGTCAACGGCCTCGAGGAACTGGTTGCCTTCGCTCCTGAGGTGCGAGATGTAGCGGCCGTCGTATTCGGCCGCGGCCTTGCTGAGTTCGATCAGTTCGTCGGTCTCGGCGTAGAACGCCGGCGCGTAGATCAGCGACGAACCGACGCCGAGCGCGCCCTCTTCCATCGCCTGGCGCACGTGGCCGCGCATGCGTTCGAGTTCGTCGTCCGTCGGCGGCCGGTCATCGTAGCCCACCTCGTAGATCCGCAGCGTGGTCGCACCGACGAACGACGCCACGTTGCTGGAAACCCCCTTGTCCTCGAGGAACTGCAGGTACTCGCCAAGCGTCGTCCACGTGATCTCGAAGTCGTCGTCGGAAATCTGCTGCAGGAAGCCGGCCTTCATGGTCTCGGAGAGCGGGCCCATCGACCAGCCCTCGCCCATCACCTCGAGCGTCACGCCCTGGCGGATGTCGCTCTGCGAGCGGCCGTCGTGAATCAGGGACATCGTTCCCCAGCTCAGCATGTTGATGAAGCCCGGCGACACGGCCAGGCCTTCGGCATCGAGGGTTTGCGCGGCCGAGCCGAGCTCCGAGCCAATCGCCGCGATGCGGTCGCCGGATATCGCGATGTCCGCTTCGAAGGGCTCGCCGCCGAGGCCGTCATAGACGAGCCCGTTGGTGATCAGCAGGTCGAAGTCTGGTGCGTCGCTGCCGGGGCCCGAGCAGGCGATGAGCAGCGCGGCCAGGCCGAGGGTCAGGATTCTTTTGATCATTATTGCCTCCCGCCGCCGATGTTAACGGATGACCAATGAAAAAGGGCGGGTGCACCGCACCCGCCCTTTAACAATTATTGTTCTTCTGGCTGGTTGTTGTTATTCGATCGGTACGATGTTCTCGGCCTGCGGACCTTTCTGGCCCTGCGTGATCGTGAACTCGACTTTCTGGCCCTCGGCGAGGGTCTTGAAACCCGAGCCCTGGATGGCGGAGAAGTGCGCGAATACGTCCGGGCCGCCTTCCTGCGAGATGAAGCCGAAGCCCTTGGTGTCATTGAACCATTTAACGGTTCCGGTAGTGGTCGACATAGCTTATTTGTTCCTTACATTCTTCAAAAGTTGCCCGGGGAGGGGCGGTGATGCCTGGGGTAATGCCGTTACTTATGAAAAACGCGTCGAGCTACATGTCTGAAGCATCGATCGGTGCATAAATACTGATCTAACCGACAAGGCAGTGGCGAAGTCTAAGGGTCAAAAATGACAAAAGCGAGTCATTTCGACCATTGATCGCTTAAATCGAGCTGATGATGTCATTGAGCGTCGCGCTGGGTCGCATGGCCTTCGCGGCGAGGGCGTCGTCCGGGCGGTAGTAACCGCCTATATCCACTGCACTTCCCTGCGCCGCGTTGAGCTCATCGATGATCGTTTGCTCGTGCTCGGCGAGCGCCTGTGCCACCGGCGCGAAGCGTGCCGCGAGCTCGGGCTGGTCGTCCATCGCGGCCAGCGCCTGCGCCCAATAGAGCGATAGGTAAAAATGACTGCCGCGATTATCGAGCTCGTTGACCTTGCGCGACGGCGCCTTGTTGTTCGCCAGGTATTGACCATTGGCTTCATTAAGCGCGGTCGCCAGCGCGCGCGCCTTGTCGTTGCCGGTCTTGTCGGCGAGGTCCTCGATCGAGACGGCGAGCGCCAGGAATTCGCCCAGCGAATCCCAGCGCAGGTGACCCTCTTCCACAAACTGCTGCACATGCTTCGGCGCCGAACCGCCTGCGCCGGTCTCGTACAGCCCACCGCCGTTCAATAGCGGCACGATGGACAGCATCTTGGCGCTCGTGCCGAGCTCCAGGATCGGAAACAGGTCGGTCAGGTAGTCGCGCAGCACGTTGCCCGTCACCGAGATCGTGTCGTCGCCCGCGCGGACGCGTTCGAGCGTCGCGTTCATCGCGTCGACAGGCGCGAGGATGCGGATGTCGAGGCCATCGGTGTCGTGATCGGCGAGGTACTCGTTGACCAGGCCGATCAGGTTGCGGTCATGGGCGCGATTCTCGTCGAGCCAGAAGATCGCGGCCGCGCCGGTCTGGCGGGCACGGTTCACGGCCAGCTTGACCCAGTCGCGAATCGGCAAGTCCTTGGTCTGGCAGGCACGCCAGATGTCGCCCGGCTCGACCGTGTGCTCCATCAGCGTGTTGCCGTTGGAATCGACGACGCGCACGGTACCCGCCGACTCGATCTCGAAGGTCTTGTCGTGCGAGCCGTACTCCTCGGCTTTCTGCGCCATCAGGCCAACGTTGCAAACGTTGCCCATTGTCGGCACATCGAACGCACCAAGCTCCTTGCAGTTCTCGATCATCGCCTGGTAGATGCCCGCATAGTTGCGGTCGGGGATCAGCGCCTTGGTGTCGGCAAGCTTGCCGTCGGGACCCCACATCTTGCCCGATGAGCGGATCGCCGCCGGCATCGAAGCATCGATGATTACGTTGCTCGGCACGTGCAGGTTCGTAATGCCTTTATCCGAATCGACCATCGCAAGTGCCGGGCGCGTCTCGTAGACGGCGGCAAGATCGGCCTCGATGGCCTTGCGTTCGTCGTCCGGCAGGTCAGCGATCTTTGCATAGACGTCACCGACGCCGTTGTTCGGATCGACGCCGAGCTCGTCGAAGAGCTTCGCGTACTTGTCGAACACGGCCTTGTAGTAGACCGTCACGGCGTGACCGAACATGATCGGGTCGGAGACCTTCATCATCGTTGCCTTCAGGTGCAGCGACAGCAGCACGCCCTCCTCGACCGCATCGATCTCGCGGGCCAGGTATTCCCTGAGCCTGGCAATCTGCATTCGTGTCGAATCGATGACTTCACCTTCCTGCACCGCCACGGCCTCGCGGAGCACGGTCACGGTGCCGTCGGCAGCGACGTACTCGATGCGAAGGTCCTGGGCCTTGTCCGAAATCACGGACTGCTCGCTCGAGTAGAAATCGCCGTCGTCCATGTGCGCGACGTGCGACTTCGAATCCGCACTCCACGCGCCCATCGAGTGCGGGTTGGCCTTTGCGTAGGCCTTTACGGCAGCGGCCACTCGACGGTCGGAATTGCCCTCGCGCAGCACCGGGTTCACCGCGCTGCCGAGTACCTTCGCGTAGCGCGCCTGGATCTCGCGTTCTGCGTCGTTCTGCGGCTCCTCGGGATACTCGGGCACGTCGTAGCCCTGCCCGCGCAGCTCCGCAATCGCGGCCTGCAGCTGCGGAATCGAGGCCGAGATGTTCGGCAGCTTGATGATGTTCGCGTCGGGCGTCTTGGCGAGCTCGCCGAGCTCCGCGAGAGCGTCGCCCAGCCGCTGCTCGTCGCTCAGGTTCTCGGGGAAGTTCGCGATGATGCGCCCGGACAGGGAGATGTCGCGGGTGTCGACGTCGATGCCGGCCGCGGCGGTAAACGCCTCGACGATCGGCAGGAAGGAATAGGTGGCGAGAGCCGGCGCCTCGTCGGTAATCGTGTAGATGATGCCTGGGGTGCTCATGCTTGTCCTTGTTATGGCCTGCGAAGGCGCAGGCGGGCGGCCGTCCTCACCCGCCGGGCGGGACAAAACTCGCGGGATTATACGGGTTTTTGCTCAGTAGGCAGTAAGCACATTGCCCGTGGACGGCACGACGGCGCGGGAATCGGCGCCTTCGAAGCGAACCGGTACGGACTCGAGCTCGAGGCCCGTGTTGCGGACCACGGCGAAATGCAGGTGCGGACCGGTCGTGAAACCCGTGTTGCCGGACTCGGCGATAAACTGGCCGCGGACCACGCGATCACCGGGGCGGACGCGGATCGAGTTCCAGTTCAAGTGCGCATAAATCGCGAAGGTGCCGTCGTCATGCAGGATCTGGACAACGTTGGCCGCGTTGCCATGCTGTTCCGGGTCGGTACCGCCCTTGTAGTTGTCGCTGGAGACGTCGAACACGATACCGCCGCGGGCAGCGAAGATGTCGGTGCCTATCGGCATCGCGATGTCGACGGCGTGGAACGAGTCCTTTGTGCGGTGCGTGATGGTGTCCGGGTAGGCCTGCGTAATCGGGTAATCGGTTGCGATTGCGACCGGCACGCGGTACAGCGCGTCGGGTTGGTGACGCACGTTCGGCCTGCCAACCATGTACTCGTATTCGTACTCGGCGACGGGCGCACCGCCGGTAGCGAGAATATCGAGCGACAGCAGCGTTTCGCTGCCCTGCGCCGGCAGGACCCAGACGAGGTCTGCGTCCGGGTTCGGGTACTGGATGCTCGCGAGCTTCTTGAAGCGCAGGGCGACCTCGACCGGCGCGTGGAACTGGTTCCTGGCAATGAACTCTAGCTGGCCGCCGACCGCGCGGGTCTCGACCGTGACGCGGCCGCGACGGCTGCCCGTAACCAGGTTGCGAACCTCGTCGACGGCCTGCGGATCCGGCGGCGGCTTGTCCGAGTACATCCACTCGCCGTTCTCACCGCGATACTTGTAAAGCGTCTGTGCGGACGCCACGCACGTGGCTGTCAGCAGCATGACTGCAAACAGGCTCAGCGCGCGGCGATTCTGCATCGGTCTATGACCCGATCGCCGATCGCTGCCAGCCGTCTTCGGTGCGACGGATCTCGTAGGCAGGCCAGTACTGGTTGTCGAGCTTCAGCGTGATAACTTCGACGGCACCGTTCCACGTGACCGTCGTCACGCGTACCGACTCCTGGTCTTCCTTGCTCGCGACAACGTCGACAAAAGTCTCGAGGTCGGGGATCGGCGTGTCGTCGATCTGGACAACGCGGCGGCCGGCCCAGAGCCCGTAGCGCGTCGACGGCGAGCCGTAGCTGAAGAACGCAACGTAGACGCCGTAGGGATCGATGCCGCGCTGCACCGCCATCGGCCGGTGCGGGTCCTGAATCAGCGCGCCGGCCCAGGACGCGACGCGGTCGATGCCGCGGCCGTCGAGTGCCGCCGTTTCAAGGTCGAAGTCGAGCTGCTCACCGTTGCGCCAGACCGTGACGCTGACCTCGGGCCTTTGCACGGCCTTCTCGAGCGCGCGGAAAGATGTGACAACCTCGTCGTCGACCGCGAGCACGATGTCGCCGTTCTTCAGCAACTCGGCTGCGGCACTGCCTGCCACGAGGCGGGCGACGGACAGCGCGCGGCGCTGCTCCGGGTTGTTGGCTTCGAGCCGCTCCAGCCATTCCTCGTCGACGCCCATGTTGCGGGCGGCGAACAGCGGCGCGTAGACGAACTCGGCCTCGAGCGAGTAGAACGGCCGATCCTCGATCACGGTGTCGACGAACTCTCGTACGACATCGGCACCGACACCGCGATTGAACTGGCTGGCCTCACCGCCGCCCTGGATCATGAAGCTCGACCAGGTCGCCTGCACGCGACCCTTGCGGTCCACGAGCACACCGTCGAAGTCGGTCGGCCCGTTGACCAGCGAAATGCCCTCAATGTTGGAATCGCGAAAGCGCAGCGTGCGCGACAACGGCAGCACGAGCGGCTCGACTGACGCAACCACTCCCGCCTGGCGAGCGAGCTGGTGATCGGATTTGATGCCGACGACCAGCGTCTCGTCGCCGGACTGGAGCGGCGTCGTATTGAAGGTCGCGGCCTTGACCGGCGTATCGCCGATCGTCTCCGGATCGTAGGAAACGATCGCGAAGTTGTGCAGCGGGTGCAGGGCGACGACCTCGGCATTGACCTCGAGCGAGCCGGCAAACGTGATCGTGGTATCGCCGATGGCGACGGGGACCGTGTTGCGGTCGACGACGACCAGTCCGCGCTCGGCATCGACGATGATGCCGGTGCCGTAGTAGTGGCGCTCCGCCACACCGGAGACGGTGTACGGCAGGTCGAAGCTCACAACGACCAGGGACGGCGCGACTGCATTGACGCGCGAGTCGTCGTACTTGTTGAAGCGGGTGCTGCCGACTTCGACGGGTTCCGGCTCCGGGCCGTCGCCGAGCTCGCGGCACGGCCAGACGCCTGTTGCGTCGTCGCGCGTACAGCGGCGCACGGGGAACCACACGCGGTCCATCTCGAGCGGCCGGACGATCGGGTTCTGCGGGTTGTCGATCGTGACGTAGCGCAGCAGGGCCCGCGAGCCGTCCGCCAGCGCGTCGAGCGCAGTCTCGAAATCATCGAGGTCGCGGATATCGTCGCTGCCGAACTGGGTGATGACGGCACCGCGGGGCACGCCGGACTTCGACATCAGGTAGCCTGGATTGGCGACGTAGACGCCTTCCACGGGCAAGTTGTAGTGGCGTGCCTGCTGATAGGAAAGCTCGTTGACGATGGCATCGCCGACTTCGAGGTACTCCGACGGCGTGATCGCGTGCAGATCCGATACGGCGAGCGTCTCGCTCACGGCGCTGCCGCCGCGCTCGAGATCGACGGTGATCTCCTCGCCGACGTTGTCATCGAGGATCGCTGCCAGCGGCACGAACTCGGTCACCATCTCACCGTTGACTCGGATGAGAATGTCTCCGGGCTTAAGAAGTTCGTCGGCAGGCGATCCGGGAATGACCCTGTCGACGGTCAGCATGCCCGTCTGCTCCGGGAACGCGGAACGCGC
>JASJBG010000064.1 GCA_030066625.1 Woeseiaceae bacterium | reverse complement strand
CCATAGACGACGGCCGGCAGTCCGGTCGCGGCATCGACGATTTCGATCGTCGCACCGCTGATGACGGTGCCCGTGCGCGACTCGAAGACGCGCTGCACGGGGTCGAGCGTTGCATTTGCCTGCGCGCTGTCGCTCGCGTCGGCGGGGTCGGTGTAGTCGACGGTGATCGTCGACTGTGGCGCCACCGAAAGCATGCAATCACCGCTGGTCGGTGCTCCGCCCACCGTCGGGACGAAGCCTGCGAAGACACCCGTATCCGGACCGGTCTCGGTCAGGCGTACGGTTTCGGCGTCGCCGGTGACGGCATTCCGAACGGTTACTGTGGCGACATCGAATACCTGGAAGTCGACGTTCTGGTCGCTGTCGACGAGCCGCAGGAACACGGGCTCGCCGGTGTTGTACGCGGCGCTGACGTCGACCGACTGTGCCGCAGCCGGATCGATGACCGTGCCGCCGAGAATCTGCGGATCAGGCAAGACGACGTAGCTGCCGTTTTGCAGGCAGGCGGAGGGGCCGACCGGCTCCTGCCACTGGCCGCCACCCGCCGTTACGCGTGTGAAGTCGATCGCGGCGCTGCTGCGAACGACGGCCGCGCGGACCTCGACCGTATTACTCGGCACGACGACGGGCTGGTTTGCGAGATTCTGGTACTCGAGGGACGCCTGGTTGCTGATGATGGCGCCGGGCGGTGCGGCAACAGCCGCCGGCGACAGCAGAATCAGCGTCAGAAACAGCGTGAAACGGCGCATCAGGTAACGTTTGGACATTTGCCAGACGTGACTCGGGGGGCACTTAAGTCCCCCCCGAGATTCTTGCGCACGGCCGAGCCGAACGTGGCCAGGTGGCCCCGTTCGGCGTCGGACCCGCCCGGCGACGTTCGTCGGAACGCCCCGGATCGGGTCAGTCGTGCGCAGTCCTTTAAGCACCGTGATGTGTTGCCGGTCGACCTTTAGGTGGTCGGGACCTCGACAACGAAGTTGACGGTAACGGTCGCACCGGCGGCCACGTCAATCGGCACATCCGGATCCGCCGGCGGAATCGAATCGTCGCGACCCGAGATCGTCAGCGTCGTACCGTCGAAGGTGCAGCCGTCACTGTTGCCATCTGCCGCATCCGCGAGGCAGAAGGAGTTGGTGCCGGTGCCGCGGTCGAACTCGACGTTGCTTGCGTTGCCGTTATACGCATCGGCCACGAAGGTAACGTCAGCATCGACGAGGTCCGATATGGAGATGCTCGTTGCACCTGCCGCACCCGTGTTGCTGATCGTAATCGTGTACTCGATACGTGCACCCGGGATGGCCCGGCCGCTGCCGAACGGATCCGAGATCACGGCCTGCGACTTGACGATCGACAGCGCCGCAGCCTGCAGCAGGAAGCCGTCGTTGTCGGATTCGATTGCAACGTTGCCGGTCGCACCGCTGGCGTTCGCGAACACGTTGTCGATCGAACCCGGCGTCCAGCTGCCGCTCTCCTGCAGATCGACCGTCGTGGTCGGATCCGCCGCCGTCGCGTCGAGGCTCAGGCCCGCGACCGCGCCGTTCGGGGCAACCGCCGGCGCGTCAGCATAGAGGCGCACGCGAATCGACTGGTCTTCCGGCAGATCGTCAATGATCGCCGGTCCGCCGAACACCGGTGCCGGACCGTCGCCGGTGCCGGGTGTCGGGTCCACCGCCGCGGAAACCGAGACGGTGACGTTGTCCATGTCGACGCCCGTGTCTGCGGTACCAACGCCATAGATGTCGCCATCGCCCGGCACGAGCTGGGTGAAGTCGAGGTTGAAGTCGAGGTCGCCGTTACTCAGGTTGGTTACGTAGAAGTCGACGAAGACCTGGGACGTGCCCAGGACGGTCGTCGTCAACCCGGTACCCATGCGAGTTACGGTGAAATCGACACGCCGGTCGACTACGAACTCAACGAGGTTCGAATCGACGGGTGCCTGGTTATTGCCACCGACCTGGTAGGTCACGGTTGCCTGGTTCTGAACCTGGACACCCGGGTCGGTTCCTACAGCCATCGCCTGCTGCGCCAGCAACAGTGCGACGGCGATTGCGCCCAGCCTTGCCAACAGGCCAAACGTCTTGCTCACGGTTTTCATCACGGTACTCCTTGCTCCTTTAGAAAACGTGCTTTTCAGCGAAGTGCTACTCAACGTCGGCCGCGAAGGACGTCGTGCCCTCCGCGCCCGCAGCGAGTTCGGTTTGCATGACCCAGCGGACATGCGTGTAATCCTTGGTGGTCGCCGGCCTTTCGATGCCGTTGTCGACGACCCTCAGTGCATTGGCGGCTGCAAAGCTCTGGCCGCCGTCAACGGAGAACTCGATGGCCATGCCCTCGCCCTCGGCGGAGCCAGCGACGTAGACGAGTTCTTCCTCAATCGGGTTGGTAATGACGATGCTCTCGGCAGGCTCGGCACTGATGTTCCTGATCGTGTTGCGGAACACGAGGCGGTCGCCGGGCAAGACGTTGTCCGCCGCGACGAGCTGCGTCTCCGTGCTGCCGTCGTCCTTTTCAACAAGCACCTGCTTGTAGACGCTGCTCGTCAATTCGACGGAGTCTTGCGCCAATGCCCCGCCTGCAAGCAGGACGCCAATCATTGCCAGTACAAATTTCTGTACGCTCATGTCGTTCTCCAACTAGTCGATCGTCGCCTGGAACTCGACGGTCTGGGTGCCGTCGGCCAGCGTCAGGTCACCAAGCCGCACGACGATCGTGGCTGCGGTCGCGGTGTCCAGTTCCCCTGCATCGGCGTCCGCGGCGTCTGTCAGTGATGCGCCGTTCAACGTGATGCTTCCGGGGAGGAAAGTGGTGTAGGTCGGTATCGGGTCCCGGAACACGCTCGCCGTGGCGGTGCCGCTGCCGACGACCTCGAGCGTGACGGTGTAGGTAATCGTTGCGCCCGGTACGGGTTCGCTGCCGCCGAAGGGATCCTGGACGAGCTGCGTCTTGACGACGTTGACGGCGATGTCCGAGACAACGTACTCCCCTTCCGCACTTGCCTCGCCGCCGGTCGTGCCGATGACGGCGTCGGTACCGGCGTCGCCGGCACCAACAACGACGGTACCGGGCGTGCCGGTGCCGGTCAGCGAGCTTGCGGTCAGGCGGCTGCGGCCGATATCGCCGTTGGCGACGGCCGCGGGAATGTCGTTGACGAGAAAGACATCGACGCTCTCGTCCGCTGCGAGGACGGGGTCGTTGACGCCGGGCGTGTAGGCAACGTCCGCGGCGGTCAGGTCGCCGCTGGCGTCGCTGTCGAAGTAGATGGCTGGAACGGCAGCAATCGGGTCGAAGTCATCGCCGCCGATGGCGTTGTCCGAGCCCAACGAAAAGGTCTCGCTGCCGTTACCTGTGTTGGTTACCGTGAACAGCAGCGCGCGGTTCGCGTCGCCGGCCGCGACCAGCAGCTGCGGGCTTGCAAGAGTGACGACCACGTCGACGCGCTCGGCGACGGTTAACGTCGTCGTGTTCGTCACGATGGTGGTCCGCGTACCGCCGAGGTCGAAACTCACGGACGCCGTGTTCTCGATCACGGTACCGACCGCGGTCCCGGCGGCATTCGCCTGGGCGCCGTACGCCAGCAGTACGCAGGCAAAAACACACGCTCGCGTCCGCTGTCCTGCGGCCGCAAGTCGCTGACTTGCCGTCTTCAAGGTTCATTCCTTCTTTCGCAGCATCAATGGCGCGATTCATTGCGCCGCCCGCGTTCATTGCGGGTGTCGCCACTTTCCGACAGGCGCGTTCGGAAAGCACGGAATTTCCTCACAGAATCAGGAATTTGTGAGCGGCTTCACAATTTTCTCGTGATGTTGCTCACAGTCGGGATCAGCAGTGACGGCGGGGCTCTCGGGACGTATTCGCGAGCGCTTGGGAGCGCAATATGTCAGCTTCCGGCCTGCTGCCGGGCCGGCCGCTCGATGGCGAGTTTTTTCATCTTGGATCTGAGCGTGCTCGGCGGAATTCCGAGCATCGCCGCTGCTCCTTTGTTGCCCGATATCTTCCAGCCGGATTCGTCAAGCACGGCGATGATGTGGTCGCGCTCGACCGAGCGCAGGTCCGGTGCCGGCGCCACCACCTCGGGCACCGTCGCGGGCGCTGCAGGCCGGGCAGCCAGCGAGCGGCCGAGCTTAAGAACGGGGCCCGTCGATGAAATCAACGCGCGCTGGATGACGCCTTCGAGCTCGCGAACGTTGCCAGGCCACGAATAGGTATTGAGCTGCTGCATCATGTCGGCCGAGATGGCCTCGATCTCCCGTCCGAGCCGCTGCGCGTGCAGCTGTGCGAAGTGTTCGGCAAGCAGACGTATGTCGTCACCGCGCTCGCGCAGCGCCGGAAGCTCGATCGGGAACGTGTTGATTCGGTAGAACAGGTCGGACCGGAACTCGCCCTGCTCGACAGCCTCCCAGAGATCGCGGTTGGTTGCCGCGATGATGCGAACGTCGACGCGGACGGTCTCACCGCCGCCGAGACGCTCGAACTCGCCCTCCTGCAGGACCCGGAGTAGCTTGGCCTGCAGCTCTATCGGGATCTCGCCGATCTCGTCGAGGAACAGCGTGCTGCCGTCGGCGAGGTCGAAGCGGCCGCGCTTCGACGAATCCGCGCTCGTGAACGCGCCCTTCTCGTAGCCGAACAGCTCGGACTCGATCAGGTTCGCAGGCAATGCCGCGCAGTTGACCTTGACCAGCGGCCGGCCGCTGCGGCTCGAGTGCTCGTGCAACGCGCGCGCGATCAGCTCCTTGCCCGTCCCGGTTTCGCCAAGAATGAGAACGGGCGTCATCGTGTCCGCAACCTGCTCGACCATCTGCAGCGTCCGCTTCAGCACCTCGCTGTCGCCGACGATTTCGTCGAAATCGTGACTCAACTTGATTTCGTTGCGCAGGTAGACGTTCTCGGCTTCGAGTCTTTCGGTCGCCGATTGCAGGCCCTCGAGCGCCTCGTCGAGTGCTCGACGCTGGCGTACACGGAGGACATAGCTCGCGAACAGGTCCGCGAACACTCGCATGTCGGAAAGGTCCTGCTCGGTCCAGTCCTGGTACTCTTCGTCTGATCCGACCGCGACCGAGCCGACGACTTCGCCAGCCACCACCAGCGGCAGGAACATGAAGGACTTGATGCCGCGGCGTCGGAGCGTCGTCAGGTCCGTCTTGGAGCCCTCCTTGGCAAAGGTATCGACGTTGTTGATGACCAGCGATTCGGCCCTGACCAGGTAGTCGGTCAGGTAAGGCCAGTCGGACAGCACCGTCGAACGCACCGGGTCACGCTCACCCTTGAGCCACGAGTAGTCGTTGTAGGCAACACCGGCTTCCCAATCGACCCACGACAGCGAAAAACCGTTGCCACCGACGAAGGCGCAAACCTGCTCGAGCGAATGAATGATCTCTTCGTCGGCTTCCGCGTAACGCGTCATGACAAGGCGTGAAGAGACGCTGCCGAGCAGCTCCTGGAACATTCGCCGACGATGCAGAGCATTGCGCGTCCGGCGAACATCGAGAATATTGCTCTCGACGCCCCACATCCTGTGCAGCAGGCCGTCCTGCACGATACCGGTAACGCTGATCGACAGCGCGCGGTCTTCACCTTCGACCGACTTGTAGATCATCTCGTAGTTGGTAAGCCGGTAGCCGGACTCGATGAATGCCTCGAAGTAACGCGCGTGCGCGTCTTCGTCCTTGGTGCTGTCCAGGTAAGTCATCGTCGTGCCGATAACGTCGGCCGGCTTCTCGCGCTCCAGCGACTCCGCAAATACGTGATTGCACTCGGTAAGCACGGCGTCGCGGCTCCGCCGGATCTGGGCATCGACCGGTAGCGTGATGCGCATCGGCGGCTCGAAGGTATAGCAATAGACGGCGTTGGACGTGGTCTCGAACAGGTTCCGAAACCGCGCCTCCGACTGCATCAGCTGGCTTTCGGCCGCCAGGACCTTGGCCTTGGAGGCAGCGATGGCCTCATCGACCCTCCGGCGCTGGCGGATGGCCAGCAGCGCGCCCACCGAGATCATCGCCAGGGCGGTTCGGGACAGCAGCCAGTGGAGCCACACGGGCATCTGGCTCGCAACCAGATACGACGTGGAGAAACCCAGCGGCTCCGTGCTGAAAACCGACAGGGATATCTCGACCAGATGCAGCACCACCGTAATGGAGATGCCCCAGAGGATCAGGTTGCGGCCCCGGGTGGGCACGCGCGAGGACAGACGGCGGTGCGACGCGACCCAGAACAGCATGCCGATGGCGCCGAGAATGATCAGGAGATCGACGAGGCGGAGCAGAATCTCGGGGCCAGTCGCGAGCATGTCCTTGTTTTAACACCGTCTGGGCCAAAAAGTCACGATATTTCGCGACTTGGGGTGTATTTGGCGATATTTCGCGGGCTATCGTCACCTCGCCATTTTCATCAGGCTTTTCAACGATTTACTTAAGCTATTGAGAAATAACAGGAATTATAGCGCGGATGTCTAAAACAGCCGTTTTGGCACGCTTCTGGCATTTAAATGGTTCGAGGAGCGCATAAACGGACTATTGACGTCCCGAGCGTAAGCCGCTTCTCACGCTTGGTCCTACGGAGAATGGAGATAAAGCATGTCGAAAACGCCTGACAGCCTCGATGTCCTGCTGATCGCCGATGACGGCTACCGCGTATCGATGCTGAGAGAGAGCATGCGTCAGAGTGGTCTTACCTGCACCATCCGGCGCATGGATCAGACGCGCGATGCCTCCAGCATCCTTGTCCCCGATTACGAAGGTCACCTTGGTGATCGATATGACGCGGGTCGGCTGACCGTCGCGGATCTGCGGCTGGTACTTCCAGCGCAGGACCGCACGGCGCGCCGCGCGTTCGAACATATTGGGCGGTTCAGCCCGCAGCACTTCCGGGTCTTCGACCGAACCGGTTTCCGTGACCGTGAATCGCAGGATTACGTAGCCCTCGGTACCGTCCATCAGTGCCTTGACCGGGTAATCCGGCGGCACCCGCACGAGCGGCGTCAGCTCGCGGGCGATCTGGATGTCGCCGCCGAAGTCCAGGCCCAGGTCAACGTCGAAATCCGGCACGTCGAACTCGAGGTCCGCGCTGCCTGATCCCGCAGCCTGCAGGCGCTGCAGGTCCCGCTGCATCTCGTTCTGCGGTTTTTGCGGCGCCGTCGGATCACGCCGCGAACGTACCTCGCGCGACTGTTCCTGCACGCGAATGAAGTTCGCGATGTCGAACTGCTCGGTTTCGGTCAGGCGCATGCGCTCGCTGCCCACCATGAACTCGATCAACGTGAACAATACGAGGTTCAGCGCCAGCGCCGCGACGATGATCGTCGGGATGCGCATCGCCGAATTCATCGCGATTGCTTTCATCTACTAGCGTCCTGTCGGTGTTGCCGCCACGGCGACGTTCTCGACACCGGCCAGGCGGGCCTGGTCCAGCACTTCGATGACGAGTCCGGTACGCGAGGAGTCATCCGCGAGGATGACCACCGAGCCTTCCGGGTTCTCAGCATGCAGCCGCTCGACGTGGCCGCGCACGCTGCGCGGGTCGACGCGCTGCCGGTCCACCCAGACCTCACCGTTCTCGGTCACAGCGATCATGATGTTGGCCTGCTGCTTGGTCTGCGCCGTTCGCGCGCTCGGCCGTTCGATCTCGACGCCCGCTTCCTTGACGAAGGACGCGTTGACCGCGAAGAAGATCAGCAGAATGAAGACCATGTCGATCAGCGGCGTGATGTTGAGCGCTGATGGGCCTGCCTCTGATTTGAGGTGGTCACGTGTTGCCATTAATGGTCCTCCACGAGTTCGGCCGCGAACCGGCGCGCGACTTCATCGGCGCGCGACTCGAGGTCGGATACGAAATACAGTCCGGCGAGTGCCGTGAACAGGCCCGCCATCGTCGTTACAAGTGCTTCCGAGATGCCGGAGGCCATGCCGCGCGTGTTGCCCGTGCCGAAGACGGTGATCACGTCGAAGACCTTGATCATGCCCGACACCGTGCCGAGCAGCCCTAGCAGTGGCAGGATCGTGGTCAGTGCGTTCAGCGCCGGCAGGTTGCGACTTGCCTCGGCACGGAAGTCGTCGACCAGGGCCTCGATGCGGCGGAACGTCTGCACGGCGCCCATCGATTTGCGCCGATGCCACTCGCTGAACAGGTCCGCGCGGACCTGCGGCAGAACCCGCCAGTGCGCCCAATAGCGTTCGAAGATCAGGATCCAGAGCAGGATCGACGCGAACAGGATCGCCCAAAGGGTCATGCCGCCCTGCTCGAACAGGGCAGCAAAACCTTCTTTGTAAGCGGTCCAGTTAAACACGATCGGTCATCAGGTCGCTGGAGTACTTGCCGAGGCGTTCGACCAGCCGGTTGACGCGGCCGGTCAGTACGCTGTGTAGCAGCACCAGTGGAATCGCTACCGCGAGGCCGAGCTGCGTGGTCACGAGCGCCTGTGAGATACCGCCCGACATCAGTTTCGGGTCGCCGGTACCGAACAAGGTGATCGACTGGAAGGTCTCGATCATGCCCGTCACGGTGCCGAGCAGGCCGAGCAGCGGACTCACGGCGGCGAGCACGGCCAGGGTCGGCAGGCCACGGTTCAGAACCGAGCTCTCCTCCGCCAGCTGCTCGTCGAGGCGAATCGCCGTCGATTCTGCGTCGTCGTGAGCATGGTCGCTCGCGATCTTCTGCAGGCGTCCCAGCGGGTTCTTGGTGTCCGGCGTCTCCGCCGTCGCCTGCTGGTCGATGGCACGGCGTGCGAGGAACAGCCCGAGCGAGCGACGCAGGACGATCAGCACGCCGATGGCGCCGAGAATCAGGATCAGGTAGCCGATACCGCCACCCTGCTGCAGGCGCTCGGCGAGATCCGGCGACTGCACCATGAGGCTTAGGATTGCCCCCTTGGACGGGTCGAGCGCCATACCGACGACACCCGAATCCGCACCCTCGAGATCGCGCGCAAAGCCCTTGAAACGTGGTGGCGGCTGGCGGCTCAGCTCGACCAGCTTGCCCGAGTCGGACAGGTAGCGGAGGTAGTTGCCTTCGCTGACCGACGTAAATACGCCGGCGCGGGTGACCATCTGCTCGGTTTCGTCACCCTGCGGCTTGATGACGACAGCGGGGAACTGCACGACCTTGCCGGATTCGCTGATCTCCGACAGCACGTTCGTCCAGAGCGTCTTGATGTCGTCGATGCTCGGCGGGCGTTCGCCCTTGCCGAGCTGCTGCAAAAACGCCGAGCGCTCTTGCTGTTCGGCCGCGACGAGCGAGTTGGACAGTACGCTGTCGGCATTCAGGGCCGCCTGGCGGACGATCGCGAACAAATCGTTGAGGTCGCCGGCGCGTTCCTGAAGCTCGCCTTCGTAGCGGGTCAGCGTCAGTTCGTTCTCCTCGTACTCGCCGCGCAGCTGGTCAGCGCGGCGGTTGGCCGCGGCAAGCTGCGAACGGGCGTCGTTGAGGAGTGCCTGCTGCTCGCGCTGCTCGCCGAGGAAACGGTCAATACGTTCCTCGTCGTGCTCGGCTTCGCGCAGTGCTTCCTGGCGAACCGATTCGACGAGCTGGTCGATGTCCTCGATGGCCGCGTTCGCCGGCGCAACGGCGACCATTGCGAGACTCAGTGCAACGATGCTTAGCTTTTTCATGTGCGTTTCTCCGGCGCCGGTACGGGCAGTCGAACGAGGTCAGGCGGCAGCTGCTTGCGCGCGATGCGGATCGCGCGATCGAGCGACTGCAGGTACTCGCCCGGCAGCTCTTCCCACTCGTCGGTCTTGTTGTTGAAGTGGCCGATCTCGAGGCCGTCGAGGGTCATGTAGTACAGCCCGAGCCGGCCGAAACGCAGGAAGTTGACCGTCCTCGCCTCGCCGTCAACGACGATCTCGCCTTCGTAGGCCTCGATCGAGTGCCCGTAGTCGAGTTCGATCTGGTAGGCCTCGCTAACGCGCCGGTATTTCTCCGACGTCGGCACTTCGGGGCGCTCCATCAGGTTGCGCAGCTCGGCGATTCGAAGGTCGCGTTCCTCCTCGAGGAACGGGATGTCGATACTGACGAATTCGTCGAGCACGTCGATCATGCGCACGATCAGCGGCAATATCCGCCGCTTCGTAATCTCGATGTCCTGGAACTGTCGCTCGAAGTCGGCGAGCTCGACGCGCTGCGTCCGCACGAGCTTCTCGAGCTGCTCGTTATAGGCCGCAAGGTCTTCGACCTGCGACATCGTGCTGCGATACTCCTCGAGCATCTCGCGCGTATTGTCGTCCAGCCCGTCGATCCGGCGCTGCACGTCGGCGCTGGTCGCAAGACTTTGCGACTGCACGTCCATGGCGTCATCGACGTTTTGCTGGGCGACGGCGGTGGTCTGGAACAGCAGCAATCCGCTGCCGATGAGGATAGTGGCGAAAGCCGTCTTCATGAACGCACCCCTAAGCGGCGCAATGTCCGCTGCATGCTGTTATTGGTTATGTTCAGGCGTCATGTTAGAAGATGACGCTTTAGGGGTTTGTCGTGGTTTTTACGTAGTGGACTTCGGTTCTGCGGCTTGCGGGAAGGCGAGCGGGCCGGCCCGTCGATGGCCGGCCACGCATTGGACAGAGTCTTTACTCGCTAATGCCGAAAACCAGTGAGATGAACAGGATCGGCGGAATGACGAAGCGCACCATGATGTGCCAGAACGTGAAGAACAAACCTTCGTCGACCGCCATTTCATCGAGCTTCAAAGCCTTGGGCACGAGCCAGCCGAAGAAGACCGACAGCATTAAGCCGCCGACGAGCAGCAGGATGTTGGCCGCAAGGAAGTCGAGTGCGTCAAATATGGTCATTCCCGCAAACGCCGGGATGAAAGCCAACGGATAGAACTCGGACCAGTCGCCGAGCGACAGGATGGACAGGATGCCGAGCAGCCAGGCCGCACCAACGGCGAGCAGGATGCCCCGCTTGCGCTCGATGTTCCAATGCTCGTCCACCCAGTTGACGACGCCTTCCGCCAGGCCAATGCAGGAGGACAGCGCGGCAGAGATCAACAGGACGAAGAAGATCGCGCCGAATATCCGCCCGCCTGGCATCTGCCCAAAGGCCAGCGGCAGCGTCTCGAAGATCAGGCCGGCGCCGCTGCCAGGCTCGAGGCCGAATCCGAAGACCAGCGGGAATATGGCGAAGCCCGCCATCAGGGCCACACCGGTATCCAGCAGGATGACGATGCTCGCCGTGCGGGGAATCGAGTACTCCTTCGGCAGGTAGGCGCCGAAGACGATCAGCGAGCCCATGCCGATGCCGATCGAGAAGAACGCCTGGCCGATCGCCGCCAGCGAGGTTCGGAAGGTCACCTTCGAGAAATCCGGCTCCAGCAGGTACTTGGTCGTCGCCGCCATGTCACCTGCGACCATTCCGTAGATGACCATGATGATCAGGGTCACGAACAGCGCCGGCATCAGGATCTTGACGGCCCGCTCGATGCCCGACTGCACGCCTTGCCGGATAACCAGGATGATCAGGCCGTGCACGACCGTATTCCAGAACAACAGCCGACCCGGGTTGTTCAGGAGGCCCGCGAACATCGCGCTGGATTTCTCAGCGTCGATGTTCTCGAGTGAGCCATTCGCAGCCCGGATGAAATAGTCGATCGTCCAGCCCGATATGACGGTGTAATAGGAGAGGATGACGAAAGCGCAGAGTATGCCGAGACTGCCCACTGCGCCCCAGCGCTTGCTGGCGCCAACCTCGTCCGCGACCGCGACCAGGCTGCCCGACGCGCTACGCCGCCCGCGGCGGCCGATGGTCAGCTCCGTGATCAGGAGCGGCAGCCCGATGCCGAACGCAAACGCCAGGTAGATAAAGAGGAATGCGCTGCCGCCGTTTTGTCCGAGAACGAACGGGAAGCGCCAGATATTGCCCATCCCGACCGCGAACCCGACCGCCGCGAGCAGAAAACCCCATCGAGATGACCATTGCTCTCCCGAGCCCGATCCTGCAGCCATGCCTTACTCCCCCAGATCCGGCAGCAAACCTGCCGGCAATGATACGTTATTCCGTTCGTTGTCCCACACGATGCTCATAATCCGCCAGGTATCGCCATCAAACACCAGCGTCATGAAGTTGACGCCCCTGCCGCCTGAGGAACCCTGCGCGTCCTCGAGCCGGTACTCGTAGACACTGGCAAGCTGCGCGACATTGCCAACGATCATGACGTCGTGTCCGAGCTCGACCTCACGAAAAGACGCGTCGGCGAGCTTCGCATCAACATCCTTGCGATACTCGTCAAAGGACATGGCGCTTGCGTACACCTCGCCCGCGTCATCCACGCCGGTACGCACGAGACGCGCATCGGGGTGATACAGGTGCCGAATTCCTTCCCAGTCACGTGAGCCCGCGGGCGCCGAGACCACCTCGTATAGCGCTCGGGTCACGTCTTTGAAGTCGCCGCGCACTAGTACTGCTTCAGATCCCCGAGTTCGGCCTTTTGCTCTTCGACCATGCGCGCGACGTCGGCCAGCAGTGCCTTGGCGTCATAGATGATGCCGTCCTTGATCGTGTAGCGCACTCCGCCGACCCGCTCGGGCTGGCCGGTTTCGTCGTTGAGACGAACCGCCCCGGTACCGTAGAGCACCTTCATGTTGTGCAGCGGGTTTTCGTCGACGATGACGAGGTCGGCGAGCAGGCCAGGCCGTACGACGCCGAACTGTATCGGCCGGCCCTTGGGTTCGTGGATGACCTGCGCGCCATACATCGTCGCCGAACGAATGACCTCGAGCGGGTGGAAACCGGCTTCCTGCAGCATTTCCATCTCGAGAATCGTGCCGAAGCCAAACAGCTGGTAGATGAAGCCCGAATCGGAACCCACCGTCACGCGCCCGCCCATGTTCTTGTAATCATTGACGAACTGCATCCAGACGCGGAAGAAATTCTTCCACGCAACCTCGTCCGCCGTGGTCCAGTCGAACCAGTAGGCGCCGTGGCTTTCGCGATTCGGGGTGTAGAAGTCCCACTGCGTCGGCAGCGTGTACTTCGCATGCCAGTCGGCGTTGCGTGCTCGCATGACGTCACGGCCCGCCGAATATATGTTGAAGGTCGGGTCTAGCGTGAAACCCAGCTCCAGGAACTCGGCAAGCAGGGCGTTCCATTTGTCGGAG
>JASJBG010000063.1 GCA_030066625.1 Woeseiaceae bacterium | reverse complement strand
GAGGCCGATCCGTGTTCGGAACCTGCGGATTGAGTCGACAGTAATCGCGGAGAGTGTGCGATAAACGCTACGCCTTCGGTTTCGCGTCCTGGCTTGCGGCTTCGCCGCTGTGCCAGTCGAACAGGGTTCGAAAGCTCAAACCGCACTCGGCGAAAACACAAAAGGCCCCGCGAGGGGGCCTTTTTTGAGCTACCCGAGAGAAGGGTAACACTCCATTCCGGAGACATAGGTGACACTTTTCCCTTTGCGGGAGGGTGTCGCCATGCCCTGGAAGGAGTGCAACATCGTGGAAGAACGTCTCCGATTTATCGCCCGCCTGCTCGATGGTGAGAAGATGGCTGGCCTGTGCCGCGAGTTCGGCATTTCCCGCAAGACCGGCTACAAGATCTACAACCGGTATCGTGATTGTGGTGTCGACGGACTCACCGACCGATCCCGAAGGCCCTATCGGCATGCCAACCGGCTGCCGATGCAGATCGAGAAGCTGATCGTGAAGATCAAGCGCGAGTACCCGCACTGGGGTGCGCCCAAGATCCGCCAGAAGCTCCGTACCCGCTACCCCGAGCTCGTCTGCCCAGCCATCAGCACCGTGCACGCCGTGCTCGACCGCAACGGCCTGGTCAAGCGCAGGAAGCGCAAGCGCCACAAGGCCAAGGGAACGGCCCTCACCCACGTCCGCACGCCCAACGCACTGTGGTGCGCCGACTACAAAGGCGAGTTCATGCTCGCCGATCGACGCTACTGCTACCCGCTAACGATCACCGACTATGCCAGCCGATATCTGCTCGGTTGCGATGCCCTCTCCTCCAACAGAGAGTCGTTCGCCTTCACGACTTTCGAGAGAGCTTTCAAGGACTTCGGCCTGCCGGATGCGATCCGCACCGATAACGGCGTACCGTTCTCCTGCCCGACCGCCCTGTTCGGCCTGTCCAGACTATCGGTCTGGTGGCTACGCCTCGGCATCGACATCGAACGCATCAAGCCCGGCCATCCCGAACAGAACGGCCGCCATGAACGCATGCACCTGACCCTCAAGAAGGAGGCCACCAAGCCCGTCGCCGACAACTTCCTGCAGCAACAGGCGCGCTTCGACGACTTCATCGATTACTACAACGTGGAGCGGCCGCACCAGGCCCTGAACATGAAGGCACCGGCGGATCTGTATGCAAAATCGCCCAGACCTTACCAAGGCCTGGGCGATCTCGAGTACCCGTTCCATGACCGCGCGATCATCGTTACCCGCTGCGGCCGGATCTGCTACAACTCCCGGAAAATCCACCTAAGCACCGTCTTCGCCGGCCAGAAGGTCGGTGTCAGACAGGTTGAGGATCGACTCTGGCTCGTCACCTTCATGCACTACGATCTCGGCTACTTCGATGACGAAACCGGCCGCGTCGAACCGCTCAACAACCCTTTTGCTGCTAAGGTGTTACCGATGTCCCCGGAATAATCTGTAACCCATGTCTCCGGAACGGACCCCTTTTCACTTCTGGCGGAGAGGGGGGGATTCGAACCCCCGGTACGGTATCACCGTACACTCGCTTTCCAGGCGAGCACCTTAAACCACTCAGCCACCTCTCCGAATTGTGTGTTTGTGTTGGCCTAGCCGCCGCTGCCCAGGATGTTCGGTGGCAGGTCCAGGCATGGCGAGCCTTCCGGGCGTTCCGGGCGTGGCGATGCCGACGGCAGCGGAAGCTCGCGGAACTCGTCCAGCGGGTCCAGGCCGTCCGGAGACTGCACCTTTGGCGCCTCCACGGCGAGCTGGTAGCGACGCACGTCGTCGCAACTGCGGTCCGGTGGGCCACCGCCACAGCCGGCAAGGCTCGCGGCGAGCACAGCAAGTACGGGTAAAGCGCCGTTTCGCACTCGTGTGTTGATCAATCTGTTCATACGTCCTGCGGCGCCACTGAGACGCCCGCGCCGGCCATGGCCGTGCGCATCTGTTCGTGATACTGCTCGCTGAACGGGGTCAGCGGCAGCCGGATATCAGGCCCCATGAGGCCCATCTCTGAAACCGCCCATTTTACAGGGATCGGGTTCGATTCGACGAATAAAGCCGTATTCAGCGGCTGGAGGCGCTCGTCTATCGCCTGCGCCGCGGCATGTTCCCCGGCAGCCGCAAGCCGGCACAGCTCGGCCATTGCCGCCGGGACGACGTTGCCACTCACTGTGACAACGCCGTGGCCGCCCTGTTCAATAAACGGCAGCACCGTAAAGTCGTCGCCGCTGTAGCAGCAGAAGTCCTGCGCATCCACGAGCGTCTGGATCGCCGCGAGACGCGCGATGTCGCCCGTGGCCTCCTTGATGCCCATGATGTTGCCGTGCTCCGCCAGGCGGGCAACGGTTTCGGGCTCCAGGTCGGCAACGGTCCGGCCCGGTACGTTGTACAGCATGATCGGGTGATCCACGGCGTCGGCAATCGCCGTGAAGTGCCGGTACATGCCCTCCTGCACTGGTTTGTTGTAGTACGGCACGACGATCAGGTAGGCGTCGATACCGGCATCGCCGACCGCCTGCGACAGCTCGATCGTCTGTGCCGTCGAGTTCGACCCGGTGCCGGCGATGACCGGGATTCGGCCATCGACGAGCTCCGCGGCCCGGAAAATCAGCTCGGCGTGCTCGGCGCGGGTCAGCGTAGCCGACTCGCCCGTCGTCCCTGCAATGACGAGACCGTCACTGCCTGAATCGACGTGAAACTGAATTAACCGCTTGAGAGCCGCGTAATCGACCCGATTATTGCTGTCAAACGGCGTCACCAACGCGACCAGGCTACCTCTGAACAACAGGTTGTCCTCGCCACAAATAAGGCGGCGATGTTACTGTTCGCTGATGGCGCTGGCAAGGTGCGTCAAAGACTCGCGAGCTATACCTAGAAATATTCTGCAAAAATGTCCCAACTAATTGTTTTATCAGCGATTGGATCGGATCGCACGGGCGTGGTTCAGGACATCACCAAGGTGATCCTCGGCTGCGGTGGCAACATCGAGGAGAGCCGGATGACCACGCTGGGTTCCGAGTTTGCCGTGCTGATGCTCGTCTCGGGCAACTGGCACACGCTGAACCGGCTCGAGCGCGGCCTCGAGAAGCTCGAGGACGGTGACGAGCTGACGTTCACGATCCGCAAGACCGGCGAAAAGAAGGCCCAGGAGGACCGCATGCCCTACGCGGTCGACGTGGTCAGCCTCGATCACGAGGGCATCGTTTTCGGCCTTGCCAACTTCTTCGCGTCCCGCGAGATTGAAATCGCCGACGTCGCGACGCGCCGCTATGCAGCCGCGCACACGGGCTCGCCGATGTTCTCGGTGCAGATGACCGTCAACGTACCGGCCGACGTCAACCTGGCGCAGCTCAGGGACGACTTCGCCGATATGTGCGACAGAATGAACCTCGACGCGATCCTCGATCCCGTCAAGGGCTGATCGACCTTACAAAACCAAAGGAGATTTGACAGTGAGCGGACCCAGGATGAACCGGGTCGTGGCCGACTTTTCGGCGGATGCGACCGGTGACAAGAAAGTGCGACTGAAGGACCTGCGCGGCAAGAACGTCGTCATCTACTTCTACCCGAAGGATGCGACGCCCGGTTGCACGCTGGAAGGCCAGGATTTTCGGGACCTGCATGCGAAATTCAAGCGCCAGAACACGGTCATCCTCGGTGTCTCACGCGACAGTATCGCCTCGCACGAGAAGTTCAGGGAAAAGCAGAAGTTCCCTTTTGACCTGCTGTCGGATCCGGACGAGAAGCTCTGCAACAAGTTCGACGTCATCAAGGAAAAGAACATGTACGGCAAGAAGGTCATGGGCATCGAGCGCAGCACCTTCCTGATCGACGCCGACGGCAAGCTCCGCGAGGAGTGGCGCAAGGTG
This sequence comes from Woeseiaceae bacterium, assembly GCA_030066625.1. Taxonomy (GTDB): domain Bacteria; phylum Pseudomonadota; class Gammaproteobacteria; order Steroidobacterales; family Woeseiaceae; genus UBA1847. Next base: position 9,218 of record JASJBG010000063.1, on the reverse strand, counting down.
AAGGTCAAGGGCCATGCCGAGGCCGTTCTCGATGCCGTGAAGGGTCTCGGATAGGCCCCGGCTTCATTTACATCAAGGACTTATCGGAAAATCCACGCGTTCTCGTCATACGAATACGAGTATCATCGGGGAACGCCGGGGCTCGGACCCAGTCTTAAGGGTAGGCCCCGCTTTTCGGACCAATGAATGACACGACTTCTTAGAATCGGCTCGCGCCTGGGCCTGCTCGCTACGATCGCGATGATCACGTTCGTGAGCGGTGCGGGCGCCGACGAGATCCGGCTGCCTGACATGGGCAGCCCGGCCGATGCCGTGTTGTCCAAATCCGAGGAGGCTCGCTTCGGCCGCGCGATCATGGCGCAAATCCGGGCGAGCGGCGCGGTCATCGAAGACCCGGTCATTACCGAGTACATCAATGACGTTGGCAGCCGGATCGCGGCACAGTCCAACGACGGCACCCACAAGTTCACGTTCTTCGTCATCGAAGATCCGCGCATCAATGCCTTCGCCCTCCCCGGCGGCTACATCGGCGTGCATACGGGCCTGATCGAGGCGACCCGCAATGAAGACGAGCTCGCGGGCGTGCTGGCCCACGAGGTCGCGCACGTCACTCAGCGGCACATCGCGCGGGCCATTCATGCCAACCAGCGGCAGGGCATTCTGACGACCGCGTTGATGCTGGGCGCCCTCGTTGCCGGTGTGGCCGGCGGCAGCCCGGACGCGTTCCAGGCGGGTGTCGCGGTTGCCCAGGGCACGGCGGCGCAGAGTCAGATCAATTTCACCCGCAGCAACGAGTACGAGGCCGACCGCATCGGCATTGGCGCCCTGTACGGCGCCGGCTTCGACCCGCACGGCATGGCGTCATTCTTCGAAGTCATGTCGCGGCAGAATCCCGCGTCGCCCGAGATGCGAGCGCCGGAATTCCTGAGAACCCACCCCGTGACAACCGCGCGTATCGCGGAGGCCCGCAACCGCGCCCAGCAGTACCCGCGGCGCATGAGTACAGCATCGGTCGAGTACGGCATCAGCCGGGCGCGGGTTATCGTCGCGCGTTTCGACACGGCGCCCGAGGCCGTCGCCTACTTCGAACAGCGCAGTTACGAGAACCAGACACAGGTCGAACGCTATGGGCGAGCGCTCGCCTACCAGCGTGCCGGTCTGCACCTGGAGGCCAACCGGATTTTCGGCGAGCTCGTTGAGAAAGACCCGCGCGTCATTGCCTATCACATCGGTCTCGGCGAGACGCTGCTGGAACTCGAGCTGTACGCGGCAGGCACCGACGCGTTCGACCGTGCCGTCGAACTGTTCCCGCGCAACGTTCCATTGACGATCAGCTACGGTGAATTCCTGCTGCGCCTCGGCCAGGCCGACAAGGCGCACACCCTGTTGCTCGACCTCATGAACAACGTCCCGCCGACGCCGGCCCAGGTCCGCCTGATCGCACGCGCGGCGAACGAGGCCGGCAACTCGGCCGAGTCCTATTACTACCTGTCAGAGTACGAGCTGATGACGGGCAACCTCGTGCGGGGCATCCGCTTCCTTCAGGAGGCCCTGCAGCTGCCCGAACTGCAGGAAATCCAGCGGATTCGCTTCGAAGCACGCATCGATTTCATTCGCCAGTACATGTCCGAGGAACAGCTGCGGCAGATCCAGCGCAACCGGACCGACCGCACATCCGCGCGCAATGGCGGCTAGGGGCGTCTTCGCACTGGCAGCGCTGCTGCTTCTGAGCGCCTGTGCAACCAGCGAAAACGCCGCCCGCTCCGAGGCCGACCCGTGGGAGCCGCTGAACCGCGGCATCTACGCCGTCAACGACGTCCCTGATCGCTTCCTGCTGAAGCCTATCGCGAGGGGTTATCGCGCGATTACGCCGGTGTTCCTACGGCGTGGCGTATCGAATTTCTTCGACAACTTGACGACACCGCGCTCGGCACTCAACAACTTCCTGCAGGGCAAGCCGAAACGCGGCTTTTCGGACGTCTCGCGATTCCTGTTCAACTCGACGATCGGCGTCGGCGGCCTGATTGACGTTGCCTCGATGGGCGGCCTCGAGATCTACGACGAGGACTTCGGCCAGACGCTCGCCGTCTGGGGCGTTCCGGATGGCCCGTATATCGTCATTCCGTTGCTTGGCCCATCGACCCTGCGTGACGGCGTCGCGCTGCCCGTCGACATCTACAGCAGCCTGCTGACGCACATCGACGATTCGTCGGTTCGCGACAAGCTGTGGGGGCTCAGGCTTATCGATCTGCGGGCGCGGCTGCTGACCGCGGAACAGCTCATCGAGGATTCGCGAGACCCGTACATCACGATTCGCGAGTCCTTCCTGCAGAACCGGCGCTTCCAGGTCTACGACGGCGACCCACCGATCGATGAGGATTTCTATGATGACTTCGAAGATTTCGAAGACTTCGAGGATCCTGACGGCGAGGCAGCGGAACCGCCGCCCGAAGACTAGCCCTCGTCGCCGTCCGGGGCTTCGATGAAGCCGGCCCAGCGCTCACCCCGATTCAACAGTGCGTCGACTTCGGTCGTGCGGGCGATCGCCAGGATCTTCTCCGGCAGGCCGACGTAGCTGATCTCCCTCACCGTGTGATTGGCCCAGGTAATCCACTCCAGCAGGAGCGCGAGGCCCGCAGAGTCCGTTCGATCCACGCCCGTCAGGTCGACCTCAATGCGCGTGTGCTGCTCGAACGGCTGCTCGCTCGCGCGAAGAATCTGTTCCGCCGTCGCGAAGCTCATGGCGCCGGTCAGCACGAAGCGGCCGTCGCCCAGGTCCTTGAGTTCGTAGTCGGCCAAGGTGCGCTCTAGTCGGCGGCCGCTTCGGCGGCCGCAGGTGCGCCGGCTTCCGCCTCAAAGCGGCTGATGACCTGCTCCAGGCTGGTCTCGCGAATCTCGGCATCGAGCTCGGCGCGGAAGTTGCGTACGTACGAGATGCCCTCGATGGTCACGTCGAACATGAGCCAGCCCTGCTCGCGCCGGACCAGGCCGTAGTTGACCGGCACCTTGGTGCCGTCATTCAGGCGCACCATGGTGCGAACCATCGTGCGCTTCTTCGTCGCGTCACCGCGGAACGGCAGGACCTCCACGCGATCCTCCTCGAACTCGAGCACGCCGTCGGCGTACTTGCTCAGCATCGCGCTGTAGAAGGCATCGATGAAGCGCTCGCGCTGTGCCGCGTCGGCAGCACGCCAATGCTGGCCGAGCACGAGCTGCGCCGCGTACTTGCGATCGAAGCGCGGCAGCAGGATGTCGTCGATCAGCGCGTACAGCTCGTCACGGTCCTCCGAGAGCGCATCCTTCTTGCCGTCGAGCGCCACCGAAAGCTCGTCGATGGCGCTGGTCACGAGATCGTTGGGGGTGTCGGCCCACGCATTGCCGGCGAGCAACACGAGGGGAATCAATATCGCCGCGCGCCAAGCGCGCTCCATGAAACTCACGTCCTTCAGTCCTCCGAGTCCGAACCGCCAGCGTTGACCAGGAATTTACCAATCAGGTTTTCGAGCACGATGGCCGACTGCGTAAACAGGATTTCGCTGCCTTCCTCGAGATATATGTCCGAGCCGCCGGCCTGCAAGCCGATGTACTGGCTGCCGAGCAGGCCCGCCGTCAGGATGCTCGCGTCCGAGTCCTCCGGGATCTGGTCGTACGCTTCGTCGATGACCATCGTTACGACCGCATCGAGCATGATCGGGTCGAACTCGATATTCGTGACCCGGCCGATCGTGACGCCTGCCATGGCAACGGGCGCCCTCGCCTTCAGGCTGCCGACATTCTGGAAACGCGCCTCGACCTCGTACACCTCGGACGCGTTGAAGTCGTCACCGCCTGTGGTCTGCGTAACAAGGAAGAACAGCGCGCCGATGCCCAGCAGGGCAAACAGGCCGGTTCCGAGTTCGACTGTGCGTGTTTGTCTCATCTGTCTATCCCTTCAGGAATGCCGCGGTGATCATGAAGTCCGATATCAACACGGCGATTGCGGTAATGACGACGGTGCGGGTTGTGGCACGGCCGACGCCTTCCGCAGTGGGTATTGCATTGTAGCCTTCCCAGACCGCCATGAGGCTGGCGATCATGCCGAAGACAAAGCTCTTGAAGATGCCCTCGACGACGTCTTTAACCTCGAGGGTCTGTTGCATCTGCTGCCAGAACGCGCCGACGTCCACCTGCAGCAGCGTGACGCCGACGAGGTGTGCTCCGAGCAGGCCCACGGCGCTGAACACACCCGCCAGGAGCGGCATCGCGATGACGCCGCCGATGAAGCGCGGTACGACGACCCGCGTCACCGGATTGACCGCCATCATTTCCATGGCGGAAAGCTGGTCGGTCGCCTTCATCAGGCCAATTTCCGACGCCAGCGCGGTGCCGGCGCGACCGGCGAACAACAGCGCCGTGATGACCGGTCCCAGCTCCTTGACGAGCGCAAAGCCGGCAAAGGTGCCGACCGCGTCCTCGGCATTGAAGCGCTGCAGGTTGTCATAGCCCTGCAGTCCCAGCACGCCGCCGACGAACAGGCCCGACACCATGATGATGACGAGCGACAGGGCACCCGCGTTGTACACCTGGCCAACGACGAGATTGAAGCGCTTGAAAAACACGCGCGGCGTGTGCCGCAGCAGCTCGAACAGGAAGATCGTCATCGCCCCGAAGGTCGTGACGAAGTAGCGGAGCGTGATGTAGAGATCGCGCAGCATGGTCAGCAGGAGTTTTGGTTATTCCGTGTCGCGGCCGAGCAGCTGCTCGGCGTAGTTGGGTGCGTTGTAATGAAACGCGACCGGGCCGTCGGCCATGCCATGCATGAACTGGCGGACGAGCTCCGAGCTGGCCCGGTTCAGCTCGTCGGGGCTGCCCGAAGCGGCAACCTTGCCGTCCGAGATCAGGTAGCTGCGGTCCGACACGGTCGAGATCTCCTGGACGTCGTGGCTGACCAGGATGCTTGAAATGCCCAAGGCATCGTTCATCTGCCGGACCAGGCGCACGATGACGCCCATCGAGATCGGGTCGAGGCCGACGAAGGGTTCGTCATAGATCAGGATGTCGGGGTCCATGACCATCGCCCGCGCGAGCGCAACCCTGCGGGCCATACCGCCCGACAGTTCCGACGGCATCATGTCGGCGGCGCCGCGCAGCCCTACCGCGTGCAGCTTGGTCAGGACCACGTGGCGAATCAGCCGGGTCGACAGGCGCGTGTGTTCGCGCAGCGGGAAGGCCACGTTCTCGAAAACGTTCAGGTCCGTCAGCAGCGCGCCGTTCTGGAACAGCATGCCGAAGCGCCGGCGGAGCTTGTACAGCTCGGCCTGGTTCAAGGTCGAGATGTCCACACCGTCGACCCGGATGGTGCCAGCGTCCGGGACCAGCTGGCGGGTTATGAGCCGGAGCAGCGTCGTCTTGCCGGTGCCGCTGGGGCCCATGACGGCCGTGACCTCGCCACGGCGGATGTTGATATTGAGGTTTTTGAAGATCTGCCGCGGCCCGCGGGAGAAGTCCAGGTCCTCGATCTCGATGATGCTTTCTGCAGCAGACGCCATAGCGGCGAAAGCATAGCGGAATCCTCGCCAGACCGCACAGGTAGTAGCCTTCCGCCCAAAAGAGGACTAAAATAGTCCTCTATGCTACGAATCAGCAAACTCACCGACTATGGCACCGTCGTGCTGGCCCACCTGGCGACCGGAAGCCACCGTGAGGTCGTCAGCGCGGCCGACGTGGCCTCCGCCACGGGAATCGCCCCACCGACGGTCTCGAAGCTCCTGAAGCTGCTCGGCCGGGCCGGCCTCGTGACCTCAACCCGTGGCGCCAACGGCGGCTACCGGCTCGCTCGCGAACCGGAGATGATCACGGCGGCGAACATCATCGACGCGCTCGAGGGACCGGTCTCGATCACGGAATGCAGCGCCGCGGACAGCCACTGCGACTTCGAGGATGTCTGCAACGTCGGCAGCGCATGGCAGCGCATCAACGTGGCCATTCGCCGCGCGCTCGACGACGTCAGCCTCGTCGACCTGTTGCACAGCACCACGCAGCGCGCGCAGTTCAAATTCGCGGGCCTGCCCATACATGTAGAACCCGTACAAGGGAAAAAGCTCTAGATCCATGTCTACTGAATCCAAGGAAATTGAAAGCCTCGTCAACCGGCGCTACGAGCACGGCTTCGTCACGGATATCGCGACCGAAAGCCTGCCGCCCGGGCTCGATGAAGACGTCATCCGTGCGATCTCGGCGCGCAAGAACGAGCCCGAGTTCATGCTCGAGTGGCGCCTGAAGGCTTATCGGCAGTGGCTCGAGATGACCGAGCCCGAGTGGGCGCACGTGCACTACCCGAAGATCGACTACGACGCGATCTCGTACTACGCGGCGCCGAAGTCCGACAGTGACCGGCCGAAGAGCCTCGACGAGGTCGACCCGAAGCTGCTCGAGACCTACGACAAGCTCGGCATCCCGCTCCACGAACGCGCACGGCTCGCGGGCGTCGCCGTGGATGCTGTCTTTGACAGCGTCTCGGTCGCGACGACGTTCAAGGACAAGCTGTCGGAGGCCGGGGTGATCTTCTGCTCGTTCTCGGAGGCGGTCGAGAACCACCCCGACCTCGTCAAGAAGTATCTGGGCACGGTCGTGCCGCAGCGCGACAACTTCTTTGCCGCGCTGAACTCTGCAGTATTCAGTGACGGTTCTTTCGTCTACATCCCGAAAGGCGTTCGCTGCCCGATGGAGCTGTCGACCTACTTCCGCATCAACGCGGCCAACACCGGCCAGTTCGAGCGCACGCTGATCATCGCCGACGAAGGCAGCTACGTGAGCTACCTCGAGGGCTGCACGGCACCGATGCGTGACGAGAACCAGCTGCACGCCGCGGTCGTCGAACTGGTCGCGCTCGACAATGCCGAGATCAAGTACTCGACGGTGCAGAACTGGTACCCGGGCGACGAGGAAGGTCGCGGCGGCATCTACAACTTCGTAACCAAGCGCGGCGACTGCCGCGGCGCCAATTCGAAGATTTCCTGGACGCAGGTCGAGACCGGCTCGGCGATCACGTGGAAATACCCGAGCTGCATCCTGCGCGGCGACAACTCCGTCGGCGAGTTCTATTCGGTGGCGGTAGCAAACAACCTGCAGCAGGCCGACACGGGCACGAAGATGATTCACATCGGCCGCAACACGCGCTCGACGATCGTCTCCAAGGGCATCTCGGCAGGCCGCGCACAAAACGCCTATCGCGGCCTTGTGCGCATCATGCCGCAGGCGGAAGGCGCCCGTAACCACACGCAGTGCGATTCTCTGCTGATCGGCAAGGAGTGCGGCGCGCACACCTTCCCGTACATGGAGATCAAACACCCGAGTGCAAAAGTCGAACACGAGGCGACGACGTCGAAGATCTCGGCGGACCAGCTGTTCTACTGCCGCCAGCGCGGCATCTCGGAAGAAGACGCGGTCAACATGATCGTCAACGGCTTCTGCAAGGAAGTCTTCAATGAATTACCGATGGAATTTGCCGTCGAGGCACAGGCGCTCCTGAACGTCAGCCTCGAAGGCGCCGTCGGCTAGGAACCAGACATGCTCGAAATCAAAGACCTCAAGGCCAAAACCGGCGACACCGAAATCCTCAAGGGCCTCTCGCTCAGCGTCAAAGCGGGCGAAGTGCACGCCATCATGGGACCCAATGGCTCAGGCAAGAGCACACTCGCCCAGGTCGTCGCGGGACGCGACGACTACGAGGTTACCGGCGGCTCGGTAACCCTGAACGGCACAGACCTGCTGGACCTCGAGCCTGAGGAACGTTCGCGCGAGGGCGTGTTCCTGGGCTTCCAGTACCCGGTCGAAATCCCGGGCGTCAACAACGCCTACCTGCTCAAGGCCGCGGTCAACGCGCGCCGTGCGCACGCTGGCGAGGAGGAGATCGACGCGTACGAGTTCCTGAAGCTGGCGCGTGAGAAGATGGCCCTGCTCGACATGGATCCGAAGTTCCTGAACCGCGGCGTCAACGAGGGCTTCTCGGGCGGCGAAAAGAAACGCAACGAGATCCTGCAGATGGCAATGCTCGAGCCGAAGCTCGCGATTCTCGATGAGACCGACTCGGGGCTCGACATCGATGCGCTCAAGGCTGTTGCGGAAGGCGTGAATGCGCTGCGCAGCCCGGACCGTGCAATCGTCCTGGTCACGCACTACCAGCGCCTGCTCGACTACGTCGAGCCCGATCACGTGCACGTGCTGTCGGAAGGCCGCATTGTCCGCTCCGGCGACAAGACGCTGGCGCACGAGCTCGAAGCGCGCGGCTACGAATGGGTCCGGGAGGCCGTCAACGCATGAGCCGCGACGCCGCACTCGAACGTTTTCGGCAGCGGGGCTTCCCGACCCCGAAGTTGGAAGACTGGAAGTACACCGACCTGTCCAGCATCGCTGAGCTTGGTGCCCGCTGGCTGGAGACGCCGGCCGAACCCGAGGCACCCGACCACGCCGCAATCGAGGCAGTAACGTCGGCAATCGATGCCGACTGGCTGGTCATCGCGAACGGCGAGCTCGTCGCATCGCTGTCGACCGCAAACGGAACCGAGGGTCTCGAGATCGGCCCCTTCGAACTGCAGGACCAGGCATTCGACGATCGGCTTGCCGATCTCAATGCCGCCCTGCTCGTCGACGGTCTCACCGTTCGCGTCAGCGATCGGCACGACCCGGCGAAACCGATCGGCATTCTCGTTGCGGACATCGCGTCGGTACCGCGCATGTCGCAGGTGCGTATCGACCTTCGCGTCGACGCCAACGCATCGGCTCGCGTCATCGAATATCACATCTCGTCGGGCACCGACGAGCACTACTCGAACACGCTGATCACGCTGGACGTCGCCGATGGCGCGACGGTCGACTACGTGCGCCTGCAGAACCGCGCCCTGCACCACAGCCAGACTGCCCGCCTCAACGTCAGCCTCGCGAAGGACAGCCATCTGAATCACGGTGCAATCGACATCGGCGGCCGTCTCGCAAGAAACGACCTCGCAATCGACATCGTGGGCGCCGGTGCCGACGCCAGCTTCGACGGCCTTTACATCGTTAACGAGGGGCAGCACGTCGACAACCACACGCGCGTCGACCATCGGGTCGGACCGGCAACCTCCGCGCAGGAGTATCGCGGCATCCTCAATGGCCGCTGCCGCGCGGTCTGGAACGGCAAAGCAATCGTGCACGCCGGCGCCGACGGCACCGACGCCGAGCAGGCCAACCACAACCTG
>JASJBG010000066.1 GCA_030066625.1 Woeseiaceae bacterium | reverse complement strand
TCGATCCCAAGGTCATGGTCGCGGACACCGACTACTACGCGTTCTTCGCGAGTCTCGCCCGCGCCGACCCGAACGGGCTCGAACTGCCGCTGCGCACCGGCGCAAGCATGCGCTGCGAGAACTACGGCGCTTTTGGCCTTGCCTGGAAGTCGGCGCCCAACCTGCGCGGCTCCTGCGAGCGCGCCGAACGCTACGCGAGGGTACTGACCAGCGTTTCGACCTACGAACCGCGGGAGACCGATGAGGGCGTCTACATGCACCTGCATCGCGACGGCGATCGCGGCGAACTGGGACTCCGGCTCTCGAACGAGGCAACGATCGCGAGCATTGCGGCGATCAGCCAGGAGATCTCGACGGACACCTTCCAGGCCCTCGCCATTTACTTCAAGCACGATGCGCCCGGGTCCACGGAGGCGCACGAGCGCCACTTTGGCTGCCCGATTCACTTCGGTTCCGACAAGGACGCGCTGCTGGTCTCACATGAGGTGATGCAGGCGCCGAACCGGCTCGGCGACGAAGGCATCGTCAAGTTCTTCGATTCCCACCTCGACGAGGAGCTGTCGAAGTTCGACGACGACGCCTCCCTCGAACGGCGGGTGCGCATCCATATCTCGCAGGCGCTGAGCCAGGGCATACCAACCGTTTCCGATATCGCCGGCGATTTCAGCATGAGCGCGCGCACGCTGCAGCGCCGTCTGTCGGAGCGGGGCTATTCCTTCCAGACCCTGGTCGACGAATCGCGCCGGGAGCTCGCCGAGCGCCTGCTCAGCGACACCGGCTACCCGCTCGCCGAGATCGCGTTCCTGACCGGTTTCTCGGAGCAAAGTGCGTTCAACCGGGCGTTCAAGCGCTGGGCAGGGCAGACGCCGCGATCCTACCGGCTGGAGGCGCAACCCGGCACCGTTTGACCGGATGGCGCGCCCTGTCAAAAGAGCGGCGCCCCGTGTCAAGAACGCTCCGGGCCGTACCCGGATGATTGGCTTGAACCTGATCCCCACCAAGGAGCAAGCCATGAACTCGAACACCTTTAACGACACGACGCAGGAGCTCGTTCTCGTACTGGGCGCCACCGGCAAGACCGGTCGCCGCATTGTCGAGAGCCTCGAAGCGAAGGGCGTCCCGGTCCGCCAGGGCTCACGCTCGGCGACGCCGTCCTTCGACTGGAACAACGAGGACAACTGGGACGAGTGCCTCGCCGGCGCGACGGCTGTCTACATCAATTACGCCCCGGATCTCGCGATGCCCGGCGCTACGGATGCCATCCGGGCACTGACGGCCAAAGCGAAGCGTCACGGCGTACAGCATCTCGTCCTCCTGTCCGGCCGCGGCGAGGAAGAAGCACAGGCCTGCGAGCGCATCGTGCAGGACAGCGGCATCGACTGGACGATCGTTCGTGCCAGCTGGTTCAACCAGAACTTCTCGGAAGGGGCCTTCGTCGAGATGGTCCAGACCGGGCAGATCACGCTGCCGGACGTCGACACGCCAGAGCCCTTCGTCGATGTCGACGACATCGCGGAAGTCGCGGTCGTCGCACTGACGGAGCCTGGCCACGCCGGCGAAGTCTACGAAGTGACCGGCCCGCGCATGCTGAGCCTGGCGGACGTCGCGGCCGAGCTATCACGCGCAACAGGCCGCGAGATTGCCTACGTGCCGGTTCCGCATGATGCGTTCGTCAACGGAGTGTCCGAATCCGGCGCACCGAAGGACGTCGTCTGGATGCTGGACTACCTGTTCGCCACGGTGCTGGACGGCCGGAACGCCTACCTGACGAATGGCGTACAGCGCGCGCTCGGACGCCCGCCGAAGGACTTCGCCGACTACGCGAAAGAAATTGCCGCAACCGGCCTGTGGAAGGCAGTCGCATGAACCTGATGACGATTGCGGTACTGGCCGCACTGCTTGGCGCCGGATTGATCGGCGGTGTCTTCTTCGCGTTTTCGAGCTTCATCATGAAAGCACTCGCACGCAGGCCCTCTCCGGAGGGCATTGCGGCGATGCAGTCGATCAACATCGTCGTCATCAACCCGGTGTTTCTCGGCGCCTTCATGGGCACGGCGGCGATCTCGGTAATCATTGCCGTGCTGGCCGTTCTCGGCTGGGGATCACCGTCGGCGGCGTACTTTCTCGCCGGCGCGCTCCTCTACGTTATTGGCACTTTCTTCGTGACGATCTTCGGCAACGTGCCGTTCAACAACAAACTGGCCGAAGTGTCCGCCACCGACCCGGGCGCGGTTGCCGTCTGGGAGGAGTACCTCCGAACGTGGACCCTGCTCAATACGATTCGAACGGTCGCCGCGGCCGCCGCGACGCTTGCGTTTGCGCTGGGGCTGATGGTGCAAGGCACGATCGCCTGATCACTGCTCTGAGTCGAGCCGTGCCGCAATGAGTCGTCGAAGCTCCGCCTCGTAATTACCGCGGAGCTTCGAGAACTCCTCGCCCCCGAACATTCGTTTCAGCGTCGGCTCCGAGACGGCGAAGTAGTTGATAGCCCCGAGCAGCTGGTAGACGACGGCCAACGCGACATGCCGGGAGCGAGTATTCGTCGACGGTTCTTCGACGACCATGTCCACCAGCGATTCGAGGAACGGCTTTAAGTACCAGGTTCGCGAGGTCTCGGCGCGCCGCTTGTTGTCCAGCAGCTCACGCATCAGTAGCTGCGTGTCGTCGGGCCGCTCGATAGTCGTCCTGTAGAACTCGACGAACGTCTCCTCGAGCCGGTCGCGCGGGTCGAGGGCGCGTTCGCGCACGCCCTCGAGTTCCGCCATCAGTCGATCGGAGATTCGCTTCAAAACCTCCGCGTACAGCTTTTCCTTGCTGCCGAAGTGATGCAGCAGTGCCTGCTTGGTGTAGGGCAGCGCGTCCGCTATCGCGGCGATGCTGGTGCCGTAGAAACCGCGCTCGGCAAAGGCTTTCGTCGCGGCGCTGATGAAACGCTCGCGCGTCTCGGTCATCGGTATCACCTGTCAGGCTGTAGCTCCTGTGACGACTATACTTGACAGCTTACCAATTGGTAAGTCATAGTCACCTTACCAAATGGTAAGTGAGGGCTGCCATGGAACGCGCGACCGAAATTCAGCTGGCCAACGAACTCCTGGAACTCCATGCCCGGAAGTCGGCCTTCCTCAACGAGGCGGCGACAACCAGCCCGGTCGAGATCTATTTCGACCCGGAGCGATTCAAAGCGGAGCGCGACAGCATCCTGCGGACGGCACCGCAGCCGATTGTCCACTCGAGCGAGCTGCCGGAACCGGGATCCTTCCTGCGACGCGACTTCGCAGGCTTGCCCGTCTTGTTCACGCGGGATGCCGACGGCGCTGCGCATGCATTCCTCAATGTCTGCCGGCACCGCGGCACACGACTGGTTGACGACCAGAACGGTTGCAAGCAGCGCTTCTCGTGCCCCTATCATGCGTGGACCTGGAACAACCGCGGTGAGCTGGTCGGCGTACCCCACGAGAAGCAGGGCTTCCCCGAGCTCGATCGTGGCGCGATGGGCCTGAAGCGCCTCGGCTCGGTCGAAAAGTACGGCTGGATCTGGGCCTGGGCCTCGGGCGAAGAGGCGCCGAACGTCGATGACTATCTTGCCGGGTTGGCCGGGGACCTCGAACGTTTCGATGCCGGCCAGTATCAGCTGGTGCACATGGACGAGGAGGTCTGCTCCGCCAACTGGAAGATCCTCGTCGAAGGTGGCATCGAGGCCTACCACTTTCGCGTCGCACACCGGGACACGATCGCGCCGCACTTCCTCGACAATCTCTCGAGCTATGAGAGCTTCGGGCCGCACATGAGGTCGATAATGGCCAAGCGGTCGCTGGCCGAGCTTCCGGAGCAGCCCGTCGACGACTGGCGGCTAAGGGATCATGCGCAGGTCCTCTACAGTATCTTCCCGATCAACCAGTTCCTGGTTCAGTCCGACCATTTCGCCTGGATCCAGCTCGAGCCGATCAGCGCGACGTCGACACGAATACGCCTGAGCACGCTTGCGCCGAGCGACCGGGTCGAAAGTGACGACGACATGGCGCACTGGGCGAAGAACCACGCCATCACGAGCAAAACACTGGCTGAGGATTTCGATATCGGCGAGAGCATCCAGGCCGGCCTCGAATCGGGCGCAAACGAGCACCTGAACTTCGGGCGTTTCGAAGGGGCGCTCGCCGACTTCAACCGCCACGTGGACAGCCGGCTCAATGGCGGGTGAACTTCAGAAGGGATTGAGCGTGTAGCCCTGTTGTTGCAAGAGTGCGTGCACCGTCACTGCGGATAGCGCCGCTCGAGTGCTACTTCGCGCGGCAGTCGATCTTCAGCGTCGCAAAGCCCTGCAGATAGGCGTGGCCCGCCGACGCCTTTTCGCCAACGACGGCGTTCTCCGTGACGTTTTCGTAGGACTTTCGCATCCACTGGCCGTGCCGCTGCGTGCCGTTGACGCTGAAGGACGGCCGCACGGTCCACAGATAGTTTTTGCACGGTTCGAGTTGCGATGGGAACTCGAAGGAGGCCTGCGGGATCTGCCGCTGGATGAAGACGAGGCGTTGACGGTCGTATATTTCGAGGTCGAAGCTGACGTTCGACGCGTCGATGTCCCACGGGTATTGCGAAGTCTCGTCCTCAAGTTCGAAATTCCAGGCGAGCGTCGGCGCCAGTGACTTGCTGCTCGCCTGCCACGGGTTGCTGCGCTTGAGCTTCACGGAATCCGACTTCGCGGGTTCCAGCTTGTGGTCAATGTCCACCCTCGATAGCGCGGTTGCCGCGATCTCGCGCCCCAGGTAGTGCAGCGCGAAGTTCGCGTACTCGTGCCAGAGCTGGTTGTCGTTGTCCGTCCAGTTCGACAGCGAGTCCTTGTCGCGGTAGTAGATCCATCGCCGGTCGAGACGCTCGCCGTCGCTCAGGCGACGCAGCGTGACCTCGGCCGTCGTCTTCAGGACCGCCTTGCCGCCGTCCACGTCGATGGCGATGTCGCGGATGCCGACGTACAGCAGCGTATCGATGTCCTCGGGGATCGGCGTCGATACCGCAAACAGCCGCGCGTCGGGTGAGGGCATGTGCCGCAGGTCCTGGTAGACCTGGCGCGCGAGCTTCGAGGAGTTCAGAGTCCTGCCGGTTGATCCAGCGAGATCCTCGGCCAGCGCATCGCGAAACTCCTGAACGCTGCGCTGCATTTCGCCGACGGCCCCACCCACGATTGCACCCGGGAAGATCAGTTCAGGGATCGTTGTGCCAACCGACACCGGGCCGACGTTGATCGACGGCGTGCCGAGTTGCGCGCCGGCCGCATAGCCTCCGGCCGCGCCCAGTCCATCCTCGTCATAGGTACCGGTAATGTCCTGGTCCGTCGGGCTCGCCCCAGGAACCACGACGATGTGTTCTATTTCCGAGCGGATATCTTCGGCAACGTGATTCACGTCGCCTTCCTGCGCCCCGGCCACGCCGATACATGCAGCGGCCAACAGGACCGTGCGGAGCGTTGCAAAGGAAAAGCGGGGCGGCATGCGAACTCCTTGAAGGATTTCGTCTCTATCCATTCCCACGTTATACGACATTGGCTAAAGCGCAAAGTTCTCGGGCTGGCGAAACACAGGCAGTGTACGAAGGCCCTCCGGCAGGAGGGCTTTCGTTTTCGAAAACCTGGTCTTAAGGGGTGTACCAGATTGGCGACGTGTATGCGCGTTCCTGCGTCGATGTCGGTGCATCAGCCGGGTGCTCGACGTCGAATCGCACCGCGTCATACAGCGACCAGCGAGGCGTCGGGATCTCGATCACACGCATGTAATAGAACGCGCGCTGCGCGGGGTCGAATTCCGGGTCCGTCCATACGACACCGAGTTCCGCGGCACCGATCGTGTTCGTAAACGAGCCGGTCGCGACATTCACGGTATTGCCGACCGGGGGTAGCTTGCCATTCGAGCCGATCGTTCTGCCGTCCGACCAGGCGATGTCGTAGACCTTTTCGTACACATCGTCGCCGTCATACCAGCCCTTGATGATCTGGATGCGATCGAGGTTGGCGCCGATCGGATCGCGAACGGCGTAGGCCATGAACGTCGGTGCCATGCCCGCCGGTGCACTCGACAGGTCGCCACCCATCGGCACGCCTTTCCGGTACCCGGCAAACGCCGGTTGGCGGCTGTTCAGGTCAGTGTCGGTGAAGTCCCAGCCGCCGAAGAAGCGGACCATCGGTCGGCTGCCTGTCGTCGCGTACACCTCTTTTCGCGACATTGCATCGAAGATGGCCTCGCGCGTGTTTTCGGTTGCCCAGACCGCCGCGAGACCCGAGGAGACCTGTTCCCAGTCCATGATACGGCCGTTCTCGGTCTCCATGACCACGTCGCCGAGGCGGTGCGGGCTCGGTTCGACGCCGGAATGCTTGCCGAAGAAGTTGTCTTCCTGAGCCGTCGCAAGTGACGTGTGACTGTCGGTCGAGCCGACCATGCCGAACTTGTAAGGATTGGTGCCCAGTCGTTCCTCGAGCGCGAGGCCACGCTTCAGCGCCTCGCGCGCATATTCGCCGGCCAGCATGTCGTTGGTCTTGGCCTCGGACAGGTCGAGATTGCCGAACGCCCAGGTCTCGTAGTCGGCGAACTCGTCGTTCGGCGACAAGAACGGGTGCGTTTCGCCGTCGCCCTTGATCTGCGTGACCTCGTAAAGCGGCTCCCACATCGAGCGCTGCTGCACGTAGGTCCGGTCGAGGCGCTTGCCATCGTACTGCGCCCGATCCGGGAACATGATGCCGTTGGCGAGGTTGCCGTTATGCGCGAGCGCGAGCAGGTCGCCACCGGTCTTCGCCTCGTAGTCGGTCATCCACTGCCAGAGGTCGCGCGGGTTCGGGCTGCCGAACGGCTCCGTCGTTGTGTAGGGCATGAGCTGCCCGCCCTTGTCGGCGCCGTCACGATAAATCACGACCCGATGCAGGTTGTTGCCGCGGATCAGCGAGGTCCATTCGAAGCCGATGAAGGCGCTGAACCTGCCGGGATCGTTGTACTTCTCCGCGGCCTCGACCGTAGCCTGCCACGTGCTTTTAAACGGCGCCGAGTCCGGCGTATACGCCAACGACTCGGGAAACTCGCCCTGCGAGAACGCCATTATGAGCTCTAGCGCCACGGCGACGCCGTCGCCGGCCTGGATTCGGTCGTAGTACTCCCGGCCCAGCGGGTCGGCCAGGATATGTGGCGCACCGGCCATCAGGTCCGGGAAGAAGCCGACATTGTCGGAGTGGTCGGCAATCACGAGCCAGTCCAGTGGCCGAGACAGCTTGGCTGCGAAGCCGCTGGTTGCCACGACTTCCTCGCCGCGTGCGAACCGATAGGCTTCGTCGAGGCCGAGCCGGTTGCCAAAGGCGCCGGCGTCGAAGGAGAGATTCGTGTGCAGGTGGGTATCGCCCCAGAGCGGCATCAGCGTGGTCTGCCGGCCCGCGTACGGCGAGAACGACTTGCCCGTGTAGTTGGGCGAAAGCGCCTGTTCGGGATCGCCGGGCGGCGGCATCTGGGCCGCTGCGGTGCCGAAAATCAACAAGCCTGCTAACGCGATGGTTTTATTCATGGTTCGCCCCTTGTTGTTCGCTCTTGTTCGGAATCGGGCGGTAGAAACCGCGCACGCTCAGAATGTAGCACACAGACCGCGCAAACCCGGGCACGGACGATGCCGCGATCAGCGGGCGGGTTTCCTGGCAACGGCGAGAATGTAATCGAGGCCGGCGTAGACGTTCGTCGCCTTGCGTGTGAGCGTGGCACGGGCGAGGAGCTTCGCGAGCCAATGCTGGCGTTCCAGCAATCGCGGATTCGCGGCGAGGAAATCGTGCAGCGGCGCGTATACGTCGTCGCGTATCGACTTTACGCCAACGCCGTCAAAACCCGCGGCCTCGAGTTTCATCTCGTAGGGCTGGATGAGGTAGCGGTTGGCCTCCGGAATATTGAAGCGGCTGGCAACGAGATACCACGAGAGGCGCTGCCGCATGCGCGTGACGAAGCGGCTCGAACGCGGCATCGGCAGTATGTCGGCCGTGACGAGCCTGCCGCCGGGGCGAAGGACGCGAAAGGCCTCGGCGAAGAAGTCTTCGCGAGTCTGATAGTGGAAGGCGCTTTCGAGGGAAACGACGAGGTCGACCGACGCGTCGGGAACGGGCATGCCGGTGGCGGAACCTTCGCGCAGATCGATGCGGTCTTCGAGGCCCGCGTCGGCGACCCGCTGGCGTGCGCGCTCGACCTGCGACGCGGTGATGTTGAGGCCGATGATCTGCTGCGGTTGCCGCTCGCGGGCCCAGAGGAGGTCCTGATCCGCAAAACCGAAACCGCAATCCAGCACGATGTCGCCGGACGTCATCCCGCCGGCGTCCGCGACCAGCATCGCGAGCGCCTCGCTGGCGTCGTCCATCGTTTCCGCTTCCCGCCAGTAGCCTAAGTTCAGGTACAGCCCGTGCTCGGTCGGCGACGCGGTCGCGATGAGGTCGTAGACCTCGCTGGTGCTCAGGCCGTGGGACGGCCTGGCGAGCCAGTTCAGGTAGCCGAGGAAATTTGCGAGTGGCGATGGCATGGCGCGAGAGTATATGCCAGCCAATGCGCTGGAACGGACATAATGTCCGACGAAGTTGGCGGTTTTCGGCGTGATGGATTGGGGCGCATCCGGCCGCGGTATCTGGCACCGTTTGGATTCCGATTTTCGACGGTGGCAGCAAGGATGCTCGGAGCCGAACAAGAAGCCGACTACTATTCGATCCTGGGTGTCGATCGCGGTGCAGGACCAGAGATGGTGCGGGAACGCTACCGACGACTGATGCAGCAGAATCATCCCGACACGGGCGGCGATACCCGGATGGCGGCCCTGATCAACAAGGCCTACGCCGTTCTCAGCAATCCCGAATCTCGCGCCGAGTACGACTCGCGACTGTTTATCCTGGAGCGCGTTGCCGAGGGGCTGTCGATGTCGGAAGCGGTGATTCGTGACATGCAGGGCGCCTGCCTGTTCTGCGCCCAGCCGCACGACTACGGTCCGAATGACGACCTGGTGGATGTGAGCTGCGAGCATTGCGGAAGCACGCTGCAGCGCGTCGAAGACCAGCCGGAGGGATCCTCGGGTCAACGGGCCGTCGAACGCCTCGGCCGCTTCATGGACATCACACTGTTCACCCAGCATCCGCAGCGCAAGGGCTTCGCAGCCCGCACGGAAGACGTATCGCTGCGCGGACTTCGCATCAGCACGGGCTGCAACCTGAACCGTGGCCAGCGCATTCGTATCGTGAGCAACGTATTCGATGCCGTCGGCGAGGTTGTCCACTGTGTCGCCGGCCAGGGCTGGCGTGCACAGACGATCGCGGGCGTCGCGTTCCTGACGCTGCGCTTTGCACGTCCCGCCGGCGTGTTCGTATCCCGCAAGATCTGATTCCAGAGAGGGATTCTCCCGGATAGCCGCAGGTCACAGTTTGGTGGCCCGTTCGCCGATAGAATCTCCTTTACGGTCAGATTACGGGGCCACCTTTGATCCAGTCGTACGCCAACGCCATGCGAGGCTTGCTCGACGCCGCATCCAAGCTGGAGGCGGACGCGCCGACCCGTGACGAGCTCGAAGGCATCGTCGGGCGCGGCGTTTTTCGTCCCGGCGAGGACGAGGCGTTCGGTTTCTGGTTCGCGCGGCTCTTGACCACGCGAGAGAACCTGAAGGCGCTGATCGAACAGCTGACGCGCGTCGTCGACAAACCCACGAACAAGGTCGAAGAAGACGAACTCGACCTGTTTCTCGTTGCCTACGCGGCGGCCTGCACGCTCGTGCGTATTGACCGCCTGCTGCTGTTCGGGATCGCGGACCACTCGCTGATCCAGCGCAAGCTCAACGAACCGTTTCCCGAATACCGCATTCCGTCCAAACAGTACACGGCTATCTATCGATGGTTCGTCGACCATGCGAACGCGATGGCGATGCTCGACGCGATGCAATTCGCCGGGCGCAATCGGCCGGCACTGCTGGCGCTGGCCGACGACCCGGATGTCGGCTTCCTGGCGAGCCAACTGGCCGAACTCGAGTCATCGCTGGATGCGCGCAAGCGCACATACATACGCATCGCCTGGGACTACGTTAGTCACAAGTGGCGTCGACGCGGCAAAGCCGGCGCGGAGACGTTTTTCGCCACGGTCATGGAAGGTCTCGGCCGGGCGGCATCCGAGGTTTGCGATACCACCAACAAGCGCGTCACCGACGAAATCCGCGCGGAGATCGCTGCATTCCTCGAGCCCGGTGACGTCCTCGTCACCCGTCATGCGCTGGCGCTGACCAACCTGTTCCTGCCGGGCTTCTGGCCGCACGCGGCGTTCTACGTCGGCACGGCGGAACAGCGCTCGGGTCTCGGCGTAACCGGCGGCCAATGGCCGGCCGACGTCGCCACTCTGGAAGCGCTCAAAGACGGTGTGAAGCTCAGGCCGCTGTCGGAAACGCTCGCCGTCGATTCCTTCGTCGTCCTGCGACCGCGCTGCGCGGCCGACACGATCAGGGAGGCTATCGAGCGCGCCGTCGTGCACGAGGGCAAGCAGTACAACTTCGATTTCGACTTCTTTACGTCCGACCGCATGGTCTGCACCGAGGTCGTGTACCGGGCCTACGACGGTCTCGAGGAGTTTGCCTTCCCGCTGCAGGACCGCGGCGGCCGCAAGACGTTGTCGGCCGAGGATGTTCTCGACTACGCGGTCAACGGTGGCCCATTCCAGCCCGTTGCTATATTCGGCGTCGAGGGCTGCGAGACGGCCATCGTGTACGACGCCGACGCCCACCCGCTGCTGCTCGCAAGCTATCGCGCGTGACCGACTGAGCCAGCCCGCCATGTGATAATCAGGGCGTGAAGTGGGCGCTGATACACCTGTCGAGAGCGGCCTGGCTGTTGGTCGGGTTCACCGCGCTCGGACTGGGTGCGCTGGGCATCGTTCTGCCGTTGCTGCCGACGACACCGTTCCTGCTCGTTGCCGCCTTTGCGTTTGCGAACGCGTCCAAGCGCTTGCACGCATGGCTACTCGAGCACCGCCTGTTCGGCACACTGATCGACGACTGGAACCGCTACCGGGCGATCTCCCGGACGGCTAAATTTGTCGGGGTCGTCTCGATGATCGCGGTTCTGATGGTGTCCGTGGTTTTTGACGTACCGCTGCCGCTCCTGATCGTACAGGCGCTGGTTCTCGCAGCGTGTGCGGCTTTTATCGTTTCGCGGCCGTCACCCCCCGGCTGACGGCGCCGGTTCTCAAGGCTCTGTAACGGCTGATTCGCCGCAATCGGCGGGCAAAACTGTGTGCTGTGTCCCAGATTATGCCCGGGTCCCTGCTTATGCTGACTAGGCATACGCAGGTGTTTGTTATGTATAGTAAAACAGCAGTATTGGCCGCGGCACTGTGCGGCCTCATGAGCCTCGCGCCGACTGGCGTGAACGCGCAGACCAACAACGGGCTCGAGATCGAGATCCAGTCGCCGTCGGCCGACTTCGTCGCCAGCTCCGGCGAGCGCATGGTCGAGGTCGAGGGCGTCGCGTCGACGATCGGCGGCGTTCGCTATCTCGACATGATCTTCGTCATGGATACGTCATCGAGCCTCCGTGGCAACGACCCGGGCGATTTTCGCTCGCTGGGCGCCATCGGCCTGGTCGAGAACCTCTCGCCGCGAAGCGACATCAAGATCGGTGTGGTCAGCTTCGACAAGAAGGGCGAGCTGGCGCAGGAGATGACCTCGAACCGCGACAAGGTCACCGAAGCGATCCGGACGCTGCCGCGATCCGGCAGCACGAATCTCGCCGCCGGTATCATGACGGCACTGGAAGAACTCGAGCGCAACGGTCGACCGGACTCGTCGCGCGTCATCATGCTGTTTACCGACGGCCAGTCGGACCGCCGCCGCGCACACCAGGCGGCGATCAAGGCACACGCCCAGGGCGTCACTGTGCAGACCCTGCTGCTTGGCAAGAACAGGACCGGCGGCGAAATCCTCGACGAGATCTCGTGGGCAACGGGCGGCAGCCTGACCCGGGTCGAGGATCCGGCGATGCTGCCGCAGGCATTCCTGAACCTCAAAACCACCGGAGTCGATACCGTGACCCTCAGCGTCAACGGCTCGGAGCCGGTTGCGGCGAAGCTCGCCGGCGGCACCTTCCTCGGCAGCGTCGCGCTCGACGAGGGCGAGAACCGCATCGTCGCGCTCGCGACCAGCATCGACGGCCGCAAGCAGGAGTCCGAAATAACGATTACCGTGCAGGACGCGAGCTGCGCGGCACTCAACGTTGAAGCGATGAAAGCAGGGCGGTCCGTCGTGTCGCTCAACGACCGCTCGATCGAGATCGTCGTCGATGCCTCCCGCAGCATGTGGGGCCGCATGAACGGCGAGCCGAAGATGTCGGTTGCCAAGACGATCCTCGAGGACGTTTCCTACTGGTTCCCGGACGACCTCGATCTCGCGCTGCGCGCCTACGGCAGCCGCAGCCCCAGCGACAGCAATGACTGCTCGGACTCGACCTTGCTCGTGCCATTCGGTGATGAGAACCGCGAACCGATTCGCAGGGCGATCGCCGGACTGCGGCCGCTTGGCCAGACGCCGATTGCCTACGCGCTCAACCAGGCAGCCCGTGACTTCGGTGCGAAAGAAGCCGATCGTGCTGTCGTGCTCGTCACCGATGGCCTCGAAAGCTGCGGCGGCGACCCGGTGTACGCGGCGCGCGAGCTGCGCAAGCGCGGCATCAGCGTGCACGTTATCGGCTTCGGTCTCGGCAATGCCAAGGACGAGGACACTGCCAGCCTTCGCGCGATCGCCAACGCCTCCGGCGGGCGCTACGTTACCGCGGGCAGTGCCGAAGAACTCAACCTGGCGCTGGCGCAGACCGTAGCGACGGCCTACAGCGTGTTCAAGGGCAGCGTCGAGGTCGCGAGCGGCTCACTGGGCTCGAACGAAACGACATACC
>JASJBG010000065.1 GCA_030066625.1 Woeseiaceae bacterium | reverse complement strand
AGGGCAGCAAAACCGATTCCGAGGCACGCGAAAAGCCGCGCAATGTGGCGACGGACGGTCATCCCTCGTCGCTGTCGTCCGCCGCGTACTCCCGCAGCCAGACCGCATTCGTCGGTGTCCGGTAGCCGTACTCGGCGTAGGGATCATCGCCGCAGACGACGTGCACGGCCCGGTTGTCGCCGTAGCACATCGCGCCGGCATCAACCTCGTCGTCCATGCACCAGGTCAGGATGCTTTGCGTACTCATGTAGTGATTGACGAGCGCGCGCCTGTAGCGGTCGCTGACGTTCTTCTTGCTGCGATGCAGCAGGTAGCCGTTGAAGAACAGCACGGACCCGGCCTTAAGCTCCACGGGTACCTCGGCGGCGGCGTCGAAACCGATACTCTCTGGCGAGACGTCAAACTCGTCAGGTCGGTCGTGTTCGCGCATAGGGTAGAGAACGCCAGGGCGGTGGCTGCCCGGCAGCACCCACAGGCAGCCGTTGTCGATGGTCGCGTCGTCTATCGCGATCCATGCGCCGCAGAGACTGCGGTCCCGCGTTGGAATGAATACCTCGTCCTGGTGCCAGGCCTGGCCGGGTTTGCCCGGCGGCTTCGCAAAGAACATCGACTGCATGCACTTGACGCCGCCGTTCCAGAGGCCGTCCGCCATGTGCGCGCCGACAATCTGGCCGAGAATCTCGGCAATGGCCGGGTGACTGGTATATCGCTTGACGACCGGCGACACGAAATGCGGCATGTGAATGCAGAGAATCCGCTCGAGCGCCTGCGCATCGTCGATACCGGCAGGCAGCGGCTGCAGGCTCTTGCACGGGTACTCCCCCCGGGCAAGCCTGATCAGGTCGGTCTTGAGCTCCGCCAGTTCGTCGGCCCCGAATAGACCCTCGGCGACGAAAAAGCCGTGCTCGACGTAAGCCTCGGCTGCGGCTGATCGTTCAAGACGCGGATTGGCGGCCATCCTTTTTCCCCCTTTTCATGGCTGAGGAGGATGCTATATGTCCTTGTGTCGCGGGAGAATGCCTCACTTTGACCAAAACATGTCCTGGTGTAACATCGCCGCCATGGAGGTACCGGCTGTTCAGATCAACGACTGTGGCATTGCGGACTATCCGTCGGGCGGTCGGCTCGGTCCGCGCACCCTGCCGGACTACGAGATCATCTGGATCGAGCGCGGTGAGTGCCGCTGGGAATTCGACGACAAGCAAGAGATCTGCCGGCCAGGCAGCGTGCTGCTCTGTCCACCGGGGATGGTCGACACCTGGTACTGGGACCCGGCCGAGACCACCCGCCACGGTTTCCTGCACTTCGACTTCGTCGCGCCAATAAAGGGACGCCTGCCGCTCCGCCGCACGTGCACGGGGAGCGACGTACTCAGGCCCCTGCTGCGTCACGCGGTGTGGCTCGCGAGTCTCGGCGACAGCGAAAGCGAGGCGCTCGCCGCTGAATCGCTGCGCCAGGCGCTGACCTGGTTCGCTACCGGCCTGGTGACGCAGAGCGGACTTCGCACACGCGTCGAACTGCATCCGGTGATCCTGCGCGCACTGCGCGCACTTCGAAATCGCTGGGGCAACGGCCCGAAGACCCCGCCGTCCATTGCTGACTGGGCGCACGATACGGGTGTTTCCCGCGGCCATCTCGCGCGAGTGTGTCGGCAGGAGCTCGACGTTACCCCGCAGGAGCTGCTTCGCTACCTGCGCCTGGACCACGCGCTCGTCTGGATCGGGCGCACCAACATGAAGTTCAGCGAAATCAGCGAAAACTGCGGCTTCCAGAGCCAGTTTCATTTCTCCCGCTGCTTCAAGCAGACCTACGGCGTAAGCCCGCGCGAAATGCGCCAGCAGCTGCTTGCCGGCGGCGACCGTCCCCTGAGCAAGGTGATCGGGCTGCGCCGCATGATCCAGATCGTCGGCTAGCTGCTCGAGTTGGCGACGATGTCGCCAGTTTATGTCCAGACGTCACCTCGTCTTTCGTGCGGCCTTGTACCGCCATTGCCGATTGGCGTAAATACGCCAACAGCGACCAGAGATGGGGGGACACGCCATGACCGCAACGACCATACTCGACGTCTCGGATGCCGACCGACAGCAGTTTGCTGACGAGGGTTACGTCATTTTCGAGCGCGCGATACCCGAGGAACTCCTGCAGATGCTGCGCGAGGAATGCTCCTACTTCGTGGGCTACATGGACGCTTGCATCGATGCCGGCCGGCTCAAGGAGCACGCACTCTCGAGCCGCAACAACCGTTACTTCGTCAACGACATGTACCGCTACAGCCAGCGCCTGTGGCAGTTCATCTTTTCCGACCTGATGGCCGAGGTGTGCAAAGCGACGATCGGCGACACCGCGTACCTGTTCAATGAGCAGTGGGTCGTCAAGGGTGCGGAACAGGGTATGAAGTTCTCGTGGCACCAGGACTCGGGCTACGTCAAGGCCTACGACCCTGACACGACCCACGCCCCGTACGTGACCTGCTGGTGCACGCTCGACGACGTCAGCGAGGCGAACGGCACGGTCTACCTGCTGCCGCACTCACGTGGTGGAACGCGCGGCAAGATCATCACGCACGATCGCGACGCCGACACCAACGACCTCATCGGCTACACCGGTGACGATCACGGCCTGATGATCGAGGTGCCGGCAGGCAGCATCGTCGCGTTCTCGAGCTACAACCTGCACTCGAGCGGCGCGAATCGGACGGACCGGATGCGGCGGGTGTACCTGCCGCAGTACACGCCGGCACCGATCGTTCACAGCAATACGGGCGAGCAGCAGAACCTGGCCGTGCCGTTCCTGAAGGACGGCAGCAACGTCTACGACCACGCGAACGACAAGGCGGAAAACTGGGGCGGCCTGCCGCCACCCTCACTCGCCGCCTGATCAGCCGCTGCCGAGAACGGAATCCGCGAGTGCGGTGTCGAAGTACTCCTTGACCTCGGTAATCTGACCGTCGCGGATGCGAAAAACCTGGCAATAGGTGTTGTTGTACGGGACGCCGTCCACCGTTTCCGCCTGACCGTCAGACTGCGCGACGACGATGTCGCCCTCGGCGGTCAGGCGCTCGATAGTCGTCGCAATTCCGGCCTTGAACTGGCCGAACACCGGTCCCAGCAGCTCATCCATGAGTGCCTGCTTGCCCTCGTATCGACCCGAGAACTTCGTGGAGCCGATATTCGTCCACGTAACGTCGTCGGCGAGCATCGCAATCGCCGCATCGAGGTCGCCGCGATCGGCGGCCGCAAAAAACTCGAGGACCAGCTGCTTGTTGGCGCTGCTGCCCGCGTCGGCGATCGCCGCCGCGTGCAGCGGCGGCGGTTTCGAAACCTCATTCATTATCGCTCTCGCAATATCCGTTCAACGCTGGCTACTGGTCTGTCCACTCCGGCACGCGCCCCGGCGTGTGCGGTGCGCCCATGCGCTCCAGGCGTGCCTCGAGGCCGTCGAGCTCGCGCTCCAGTGCTGTCAGGCGACCGAGCGCGTCGGCAAACTCCGCGGCAGCCGTCGCATAAGACTCCTCGTACATGCCGGGTATCGGCGTGCGCGTATCGAGCAGCCCCTGGTAAACGACGAACGCGCGCTGCGATATCGACCACGGCACGGATTCGTTGCGCGATGCGATGGTCGAGTCGCCGTTCAACAGCACGTTGACGTCCGCGAGCCGCGCCTCGATGCTGCGAACTGCCTGCGCTTCGGCCTCGGTCGCTGCCGGGGTTACCGAAATACCGGCTTTCACGTGTGCAATGCGGTTGCCCATCTCGGCCGACAGGGCGACAGCGCCCTGCACGGCACGAAAGAGCTCGGCGGCCTTCTTGTGGAACGCCTGCACCGCCTGCGCATCGCTGGCCGTCTCGGGGCTCAGCGGCAGCGACTTGAGCGTAAACGCTACCGGCTCGGCAATGACCTTCAGTTCGCCGTCCTGGCGCGTCGCGAGCGTCATCGTGTAGTCGCCTGGCGTAGCCAACGGCCCGGTGGGCTCCGAGACCCACGGCGGTACCCATCCGGTGGGCTGCTCCAGCGACACGGGGTCCGGGGCCGGCAGTCGCATGTCCCAGGCCGTGCGATGCAGGCCCTTGCCCGTCTCGCCCTGCACCTGCGCAACGACGTTGCCGTCCGTGTCCCGGATAATCAGCACGACAGACGGCGCCTCTTCGCGATCCTCAAGACGCAGCTCGTCCCAGCTCGGGTACGGCGTGTCCTCGCCGGCCTTTTCCTTCTCGATCTCGGCCGTCCGGCGCTTCTTCGAACGCGTCTCGAGCGCCTCGTCAAGGTAGTAGGTGAATACGGCACCATAGGGTGGGTTCGGCGCCGTGAAGAAGTCCTCGCCGAGGAAGGCCTTTTCGAGCGCTCCCCAAAGGTCGCCCTCGATATAGATCCAGCTGTCGCGCGGCTCGAACACGTAGGCATCGCTCGCCGTAACGTCGCCAAGCGGTACGCGCAGCGGTGAATAGTCGTCGAGGATGTAGATACCGCGACCGAACGTGCCCACGACGAGATCATTCTCGCGACGCTGGATTTCGATATCGCGCACCGAGATCGTCGGGAAGTTCGTCTTCAGCTGGTGCCAGCTGTCACCGCCATCCTGCGTGAAGAACAGGCCGAACTCCGTACCCACGAACAGCAGGTTCGGGTCCACGTGGTCCTCGACGATCGTGTGCGCCGAGCCCCGCTCCGGCAGGTTGCCGCTGATCAGCGACCAGCTGCGGCCGCGATCCGTCGTCTTCAGCACGTAGGGCTTGTGGTCGCCGCGCTTGTGGTTATCGATGACGGCGTAGGCAACGTCGGCGTCGTGCATCGACGCCTGCACGTCCTCGATCAGGGACATGTCCGGCACACCGCGGAAACGCATCGTCTGGCGCCAGGTCTCGCCACCGTCCTCGGTGACGTTCATCACGCCATCGTCGGTGCCAACGTAGATGAGCCCTTCTTCGAGCGTGCTCTCTGACAGGCCGATCGCCGCGCCGTAACGCGACGTCGAATCGTTCTTGGCAATCGCATCGACGCTCCACACCCGGCCCATGACCTCGAGCTGGTTTCGATCCAGCTGTCGGGTCAGGTCGCCGCTGACGACCCGCCACGTGTTGCCGCGATCGTCGGACCGGAACAGCTTCTCGGCCGCGTAGTAGATGCGGGTCCGGTTATGCGGGCTGATGATCAGCGGCGTGTTCCAGTTCCACTTGTAGGCGTTCTCGCCGCTTTGCGGATGCGGCACGATGAACACGCGCTCCTGCGTGCGCCGGTCGTAGCGCGCCAGCCCGCCGTACTGGTACTGTGTGTAGATGATATTGGGGTCCTCGGGGTCGATCTGCGGCTCGTAGCCGTCGCCGCCGAGGATCAGGTTCCAGTCGGAATTCGTAATGCCGTGGACCACGCTCGTACGCGACGGCGCACACAGCGAATTGTTGTCCTGCGTACCGCCGCAGACGTTGTAAAACGGCTCGGCGTCGTCCGGCTGGATCCGGTAGAACTGCGTAATCGACAGGTTGTCGACGAAGCGCCAGTTGGCGCCGCGATCGAAGGTCTCGTAGATACCGCCGTCGCCGCCGATGATCAGGTGATCGGTGTCATCGGGATCGATCCACAGCGCGTGATCGTCGACGTGCCGCCAGTTCGGGCCCAGCTGTGTCCAGCTCGCGGCACCGTCTTCGGAAACCTGCGTGAACGTGTCCAGCGAATACACGCGATCCGCGTTCTTCGGGTCCACCACGAGTTCGTTGTAGTACTGCGGGCTCGTCGACATGTAACCGGAGCGCTTCTCCCAGGTATCACCGAAATCGGTTGATCGATACACGCCGCGCTCGTCGTCATTCGCCTCGATGATCGCGTAGATCAGGTTGGGCGCGGACGGCGCGCCGGCCAGACCGATGCGGCCCATCTCGTCCGACGGCAGGCCGGATTCGATCTCGGTCCACGTCGCACCACCGTCCGTGGTCTTGTGAATACCGCTGCCGGGGCCGCCGTTGATCAGGACCCAGACGTGCCGGCGTCGCTGGTAGCTGGACGCGACGATGACGTCGCTGTCGCCCGGATCGACGACAAACTCGTTGATGCCCGTGTTCTCATCGACCGTCAGGATCGGGTTCCAGGTCTCGCCGCCGTTCGTCGACTTGAAGAGACCGCGATCGCCACCCGGGCTCCACAGCGGGCCCTGCGCCGCGACCAGTATCGTGTCCGAGTCCGCCGGATCTATCCAGATCTGGCTGATGTGCCCCGAGTCTTTCAGGCCAACGTTGGTCCACGACTTGCCAGCATCCACCGACTTGTAGACGCCGTCACCAAAGGCGACGCTGCGCTGCGCGTTGTTCTCGCCCGACCCCGCCCAAACGACGTTCGGATCGTTCGGGTCCAGCTCGACTACGCCGAACGAATAGCTGCCCTCGCCGTCCATCAGCGCCTGCCACGTAATGCCGTTGTTCTCGGTTTTCCAGAGGTTTCCCGAGGCCGTGGCGACGTAGTACTCGTACTTGCGCTCCGGGTGGAACGCGAAGTCCGAAATGCGGCCCGACGTGATTGCCGGCCCTATCGGCCGGAGCGCGAGGCTCGTCAGCGGATTGTCGTCGTTGGCCGAGGCCGTGGCGGAAACCGCCAGCAAGGCGGCCGTAAGCAGGGTCAGTCGGTGCAACATCGTATTTCTCCTCTATCGCTGGATGCCGCGACCCGGCGTCCAGGGCACCTTCGCAACGTCCATCGCGTCCTTCAGCGCCGCGTATTCACTGGCGAGCGCCGAAAGATTGGCGACCGTGCGATCGTAGAGTTCGCGCGCGATCCGGTAGGACTCACGCTGGTCCGGCGTCGGCCCGTAGGCACCGGCGATCGGCGTGAAGCGCGCGTGCCAGAGCCGCGCTCCGACGGTCATCTCGCCGATGTCGTTGTATATCGAGCGCTGCGGGTTGTTGTTCAGGCGATCGCGCTCGGCCTTCATGCGCTGCTGGATCGAATTGGCGATCTCGTACAGCGAGCCGTCCGTCGTCGCGCGCTCCAGCGTCTGCTTGACCGCGTCGAGTTCGGCAACCACGTCGTCGATCGACGCAACGGTGCCGCCAGCGGCGCGAATCAGCTCGTCGACCTGTGACTCGAAGACGACCCGCTGCTCCTGCGTGCTGCCGGGCAGCACGGGATTGTCACGTACGGACACGACCTCGAAACTCTGCTCACCAATGTCGGTCACCACGCCGTCGACGCGCTGCTGCATCGTCACGGTGAAGGTGCCGGGCGCTACCAGTACGCCACCGTCGCCCCAGTACGAACCTTCCTCCTCGGGCGTCCACGGCTGCAGTCCCGGGTAACGGAGATTCCATGCGACCCGGTGGAAGCCGGCCTCGGCCGGTGCATCGATGCGACGCACGACGCCGCCGCTGCCGTTCCTTACCGTAAACACGATCGCCGGTGCGTCTTCACGCTCCTCCTCGAGAATCGTGTCCCAGTCGGCGAATCGGATGTCCTCGTTGTTCTCCTCGAGTTTCTTCTCTGCTTCGCGGCGCGTGTCCTTCTTGCTCTTCAGTCCGTCGGCCAGGTAGTAGGTGAAGACGGCACCGAAGTCCGGGTTCGGCGCGACGAAATAGCTGTCGCCCTGGCTCGCCTGGCAACCCGGCTCACCGCAGCCGAGCAGCCGCTTCTGCACGTACCAGAGCGCATCGCGGACCGGGAACAGCGTCTTGCCGTCCTTCAACATGTCTTCGGTGACGTCGCGCAGCGGCGTGTAGTCGTCCAGCACGTAGAAACTGCGGCCGAACGTTGCGCCAACCAGGTCGTTCTCGCGCGTCTGGATGACGAGGTCGCGGAATGGGATATTCGGCGAGCCACCTTTGAGCTTCGTCCAGGTGCCGCCGCCGTCGACGGTGAAGAACACGCCGAACTCGGAGCCGACGAACAGGAGGCCCGGCTTGACGTGATCCTGGACCACCCGCCAGAGGATGTGGCGCTCCGGCAGGTTGGACGAGATGCTGCGCCAGCTGCGGCCGCGGTTCTCGCTCTTCAGGATGTAGGGTGCGAAATCGCCGTTCTTGTGATCGTCGACGACAACGTAAACCGTATCCGCGTCGTGCAGATCGGCCTTGATGTCGTTGACGAAGAAGCGCTGCGGTACGCCGGGCAGACGATCGATCCGGCGCCAGGTCTGGCCGCCGTCCTCGGTGACCTGGACCAGGCCGTCATCGGTGCCGGCGTAGATGAGATCCGGGTCGAGCGGCGACTGCGAGACATTTACCACGGTGTTGAACATGGACATCGCGTACATGTCCCAGGGCGCGTCGTAGCTCCACGTGCGTCCCATGATCGGCATGCGCGTACGGTTTTCGTTGCGCGTCAGGTCGGGCGATATCGCGGTCCACGTGTCACCGTAGTTGTCACTCCGCCAGACCCGCTGCGTGCCGAAGAACAGCGTCTTCGGATCGTGCGGGCTGATCAGGATCGGGGCGTCCCAGTTGTAGCGCTCTGGCGCATCGCCCTCCGCGGCCTGCGGCCGGATGTAGACGTTCTCGCCCGTGCGCCGGTCGAAGCGCGTCAGGTTGCCCTGCTGCCACTGTGCGTAAATGATGTCCGGGTTGGTCGGGTCGACGGCGGACTGGTGGCCGTCCCCGAATAGCGTCACGAACCAGTCGCTGTTGCGAATGCCGGCCACGTCCCAGCTGCGCGACGGACCACCCTGGCTGTTGTTGTCCTGGGTACCGCCGTAGATGTTGTAGAACGGCTCGTCGTAGTCGACCGCCACCTTGTAGAACTGGGTAATCGGCAGGTTGCTGACGTAGCGCCAGCTCGCGCCAAGGTCGTAGCTCTCGTAAATGCCGCCGTCTGTGCCGACGAGCAGGTAGTTCTCGTCGTCCGGATCGAAGGCCATGGCGTGATGGTCGCTGTGCTTCGTTTCGTGCGCGAGAGACGTGAAGTTCTCGCCGCCGTCCTCGGTCATGTGCATCTGCACGTCCATCTGGTAGACGCGATCGAACTGGTGCGGGCTCGCGAACAGCTCCATGTAGTAGTGCGGCCCGGTGCCGCCCGACAGGTAGTCGTTCTTCTTCTCCCAGGTTTCGCCGCCGTCCGCGGAGCGCCAGAAGCCGCCGGTCCGGTTCGCCAGCTCGATCGTTGCGTAGATCACGTCGGGGTCCTGCGGGCTGACGGCAATACCGGTCTTGCCGCGGACCTCGGCCGGCAGGCCTTCGGTCAGTTCACGCCAGGTCTCGCCACCGTCGGTGGACTTGTGGATGCCGGTGCCCGGGCCGCCGTCCAGGAGTACGCCAACGCTGCGCAGCTTCTGCCACGCAACCGCGTACATGACGTCGGGATCGCGCGGATCCATGTGCACCTCGGACACGCCCGTGTACTGGTCGTCCTCGTCCGTGTTGCCGAGCCCGTCGCCAAGTACCTTGCGCCAGTTTTCGCCGCCGTCAGTGGATTTGAACAGACCGCGATCGCCGCCGCCGGACCACAGCGGGCCCTGCGCGGCGACGAATATCGTGTTCGAGTCGCGCGGGTCGATGCGAATCATGCCGATGTGCTCGGAGTCTTCGAGACCCATGTTCTCCCAGTTCTGGCCGCCGTCACGACTGCGGTACACGCCGTCGCCGTAGCCGACGTGGCGACCGCTGACGTTCTCGCCTGAACCGACCCAGATCGTGTTCGTGTTGTTCGGGTCGATGGCGATGCTGCCGATCGAATACGAACCCTCGTTGTCGAAGATCGGCGTCCACGTCGTGCCGCGGTTTTCGGTCTTCCAGACGCCGCCCGAACCGACAGCGACATACCAGCGGCTGGCGTTGTCCGGATCGATCGCGATGTCGGCAATTCGGCCGGACATGAACGCCGGACCGACGCTGCGCATCTCCAGACCCTTGAAAGTGGCTTCGTTGAAACCCGGCTCGTCATCGTTGGCAAACGCGGCGAACGACAGGCCGAACGACAGGAACAGGAGGACCCCGTACTTCTGCATGGCTGATTTCCCTTTGCGGTGGATCTTTGCGGAATTTGTTTTTCTGGCGCGGCCGGGCCGCGCGAGCGCAAAGGGTATCAGATCGGGGGCCGCGAGGCCTGCCAGAGCCACGTGAGCGCCTCGTAAAGTCGCTCCTGGCGAACGAGCTGGGCGGCCCATTTCTCGCCATCGCCGCCGAAATAGGCGTCCAGCAGCAGGTTGGCCTGCGCCGTCGACAGGCGATGGTGCGCAACGATCGTGGCGAGGTCGAAAAACGGGTCGTTGTCGCAGGCATATTCCCAGTCGAGGAAACGCAGGCGATCCGTCTCGAGGATGTTCTCGGCGACCAGGTCATTGTGACAACAGCAGAGGTTCGCGGGCGCCCAATGCTCGCGCACCGTCGCGATGGCGCGCTCCGCGAGAAGCGGGTCGACGTCGTCTGTCAGGCGTTCGATGTAGTGCTCGGCCGCGTCGATTGCGTTGAAGACTCGCCCCGTGAGAGGCAGCGCGTGAACGCGCTTCAGGACCGCCGCCAGCTCCATTAGCTTGTCGTCGTTGTCGAAGTCGGCCGCGGACCAGACATCGCCCTCGACGTACTCGGTCAGGTAGACCGTGTCGTCCTGGTAGAGCACCCGGTTGGCCAGGCCGTGCTCGGCCGCCAGCGACTGCACGGCCGCCTCCGCCGCGCGGCTGTTGAGTGGCAGGGAGCGGCGCACGGCGTCGACCTTGAGCACGGCGCGATTGCCGTCCGATTCCAGCAGATAGCTCGTGTTCGTCAGCCCCCCGGGCAAGCGGCTGAAATGTGCGCCCTCCCAGCCGGGGATGGCGTCGACGATAGCGCGGACCGCGTTTTCGTCGTTCATGTCGTCATGCGGCGGCCGCCATCGAACGCCGCCAGCTCACCAGGCCAAACGGGATCATCACGACGTAGGCCGCGAACAACAGGGCCGTCAATTCGAGCTCCCGAATCCAGAAGACGCAGACCAGGGTTACATCAATGACCAGCCAGTAGTACCAGTTCTCGATGACCTTGCGGGCAACCAGGAAAGTCGCCCAGAGGGCACCGAAGGTCGTCATCGAGTCAATATAGGGAAACATGGCATCGGTGTTCCGCTCGAGCAGGAAACCCGCGACGACGCTAGCCAACAGGACGGCTACGATCGCGCGCAGGTGCCAGCCGGCCGGCCAGCTCGTCACCGGCAGCTGCGGAGCGTCTCGCCCTCCCGAGCGCCACACGCCGAAACCATAGACCGCCATAACGAAATAGAACACGTTGAGCGCCGACTCCATGTAGAGGCGCACGTCGAACAGCAGGTAGACGTAGATCGCCGAGCTCAGTCCGGCGAAACCCCAGCACCAGATGTTCTGGCGAATCGCGAGGACGAGGTACGCGATCGCCGCGACGACGGCGATCGCCTCGAGAGCCGGCAGCGCGCGCGCCTGCTCGACGAGCGACGTCACGAGCCCCGACATCAGCCGTTGCTTGTGACCGGGTTATTGAGTATCCGGATCGTGAACACGGCCTTCGGCAGTGCGTCGAAGGTCGTGCCGATCTCGCGTTTCAGGATGTCCATGACCTGTTCGAACTCACCGAAGATCTGTGTGCTCATTGCATTGGTCCAGACCTCGATGCCGTCGTGCGCGTTAATGCGCTCTATGACGTCCTTGATCGGCGGAATGAAATCCGCATCGAGCGGGTACAGGCTCAAATCGACTGCAACTTTCATGTTTTAGAACCTCGCTTCGAAGGTCACGCCTAGCTGCCGCGGGTCGCCGAGGCGCGTGTACAGCGTGTTCGGGAAATCCGGCGGCTCGTTGCCGAAGAAGAAGCCGCGTACGGCGTAGCGCGTGTCAAAAAGGTTACGGACGAACAGCTGCGCGGTCCACGTGCCGGCATCGAAGCCGAGGCGCGCATTGACGAGCTCGTAGGCCTCGGACTCCTGGTCATGGCTGACGTCGAAATAGAACGCATCTCGCGCCGTAGCGTCGACGCGGGCGAAGAAACCTGACGGATGGCGCCAGGCCGCGCCCGCGGCCAGCGTATAGCTCGGCGCATGCGCCTGGTCCCGCCCGGACAGGTCACCCTGCGGCGCTTCATAGCGATCGAAGGTCGCATCGAGCAGGCCCGCGCTGAAGTACAGCTCCCACACGTCATTCGGCAGCCAGCGAAGATCGGCTTCGGCACCCAGCGTCCCGCCACGCGCGGCGTTGTCGGTGACGAAGATAAAGGTCGTCGGATCGCCGGGCACGAGCTGGAACGAGGACCGTACCTGCTGGTCGTCGCGGCGACTCGCGAATACGGACGCGTTCACGGCGAGTGCGTCGTCGAGAAAGGTCGACTTGATACCCGCCTCGAGATTCCACAGCGCCTCCGAACCGAACTCGCGTCGATCGTCGGGTACCAGGCCCAGGTTGAAACCACCGGCCTTGAAGCCGCGTGACAGGCTGACGAAGCTCGTCAGCGACTCTGAATGATCGTGGCTCAGCGACAGCTCTCCGCCCGTCATCGTCTCGGAGGGACCGGTGGTAAGGCCGGTCGAGTCGCGGTAGTCCGTCGTGCGGCGTTCGACGCGAAGACCGCCGCTCAGGCGCGTGGCGGCGCCCAGGGCGATGTCGACCTGGCCGAATACGGCGAGGTTCGTCGCCTCGTAGTCGCTGTCGAAACGGTCATCGAGACTGTCGGCGAAGTTGAAGAACGGGTCGAAGTACTCACCCTGGTTGAGCGTGCCGAGGCCGTCCTCGAGCCTCAGCGCGTACACGCCGGCCAGCCAGTCGACGTTGCCGCCTGTGTCGGACGCGAGACGAAACTCCTGGCTCAGCGTGCGCCGTTCACGGTCGCTCAGCGAGATGTAGTCGTAGACGAAGGGCGCCCAGCTGTCGTCGTTGCCCCAGTCCGCGTCGAAGCTGAACTCGATGTCGGAATCGGCGAACGCAGTGATCGACGTCAGCGTCACCGATTCGAGGCCGTACCAGTCGAACCTGACGGACAGACCCACGCTCTCCTGAGCGTCCCTGCCCGGTTTGTCGGACAGCATCGTGTAACTGTTGTCGAGGGCGAAGGCGTCGTAGCCGTTGTCGATATCGCTGTAGAACGCCGCGATGTTCACGTCGAGTGCTTCACTCGGCTCGAGCAGCAGCCGGCCGCGCACC
>JASJBG010000071.1 GCA_030066625.1 Woeseiaceae bacterium | reverse complement strand
TGAACCTCGCCCGCCACTTGGGCGTCGATGCAGAACAGGCCCTGACCGGCGCCAACCGCAAGTTCGAGGAGCGCTTCAGGGAGATGGAGCGGGCGCTTGCGGCCAACGGCAAGGCCTGGAGCAAGCTGTCGCTGGCGGAGATGGAACAGGAGTGGCGGGCCGCAAAACGGCGTATTTCGGGCGCCTGAGGGCCCCGTCGCGACGGTCGCAGACCGTTCAGGATCGGTTCATTGCCGGGATCGTAGTCTTTTCACCGTGGCTGGCGATGGGCCAGTCGAACGGAGGAAGGACCAGGATCATGAAACGCTCGAAGATTGCCCTGTTTACGGCCGCCTCGCTGGCGGCACTTGCCGTTTCGGGCACCGCGCAGGCGGACTCGCACGGCTATCACAAGCGCACGACGGCGTCGGTCAGCGGCTACGCCAGCCGCCAGGCTCGCGACGCCAGGTACGACTACGCCCAGGTATTGAGCGCCGAGCCGATCGTACGCTACGTGACGGTGACGACGCCGGTTCGCGAATGCTGGGAGGACGTCGAGTACTACACGGTCGATCGCCGTGCACCGGGTGAAGGCGCCAGTACGCTGGTCGGCGCGATCATCGGCGGTGTCGTCGGTCACCAGTTCGGCAGCGGCCGCGGCAACGACGCGGCGACGGTTGCAGGAACGCTGATCGGCGCCGCAATCGGTAACGACGCGGCTCGACGTGGCCACACGCCGATGCAGTATTCGCGGCCCGTGGAGCGCTGCCGTACGACGATGCGTGAGCACGAGGAAGAGCGCATCGACGGCTACAACGTCGTCTACCGCTACAACGGCCAGAAGTTCTCGACCCGCATGCCGTACGACCCCGGCCGCGAGCTTCGCGTCCGCGTCGACGTACGGCCCGCGAGCTGAGCCGGGAGCGACGAGGCGACGCAGTTCATTGCAATTGCCGGTAGGTCGTTCCACACTTCCGTTTCGGGAATCAATTGAGCGATAAGCAACTGAAATACGACGGGAATACTGTGGTGCGACGGATTACGACATTGCTGGCCCTGGTGGCACTGACTGCGACGGCGCTGCCGGCGGCCGAGGCCCGGAGCGGGACTCCGGGGTCGGTCATCGAGCCGCCGCCGCGGCACTCGACGGTACAGCGCTGCATGAGCCTGTCCCAGGCCGTGGAATCGATCCGCCGGCGCGGTAACGTTGAGCGGGTAATCAGCGCCGAGACGCGTGGGAACACGCACTACATCAAGGTGCTGACCAAGGACGGCAAGGTTCGCACACACCAGGTGCCCGCCTGCTAGCGCAGCGCCTGCGAAGGGGATGACATGCGACTTCTGCTTATCGAGGACGACGACACGCTGCGCGATTCGCTCGCGGGCCGGCTAGCCGACGAAGGATTCGCGGTCGAGCAGGCCGCGGACGGGCGCGAGGGCCTGTACCAGGCGATCGAGTTTCCAATCGACCTGGCGATCATCGACCTGGGGCTGCCGGAGATGTCCGGTCTCGACATCATTCGGCAGGCCCGTGAACAGGGCAAAACCTACCCGATCCTGATCCTGACGGCGCGAGACCGCTGGCAGGACAAGGTCGACGGCCTGAGCGCCGGTGCCGATGACTACGTCGTCAAGCCGTTCCACTACGAGGAGGTCAGCGCCCGCGTCAACGCGCTGCTCCGGCGTGCGGGCGGCTGGGCGTCGTCGAACCTCAAGGCGGGGCCCGTCGAGCTCGACATGTCGAGGCAGGAGGTCAAGGTCAACGATGCCGCCATCGAGCTGACGAGCTTCGAGTACAAGATCATCGAATACCTGATGGTCCGCGCCGGCGAGGTGATCTCGAAGTCGGAGCTGACGGACCGGCTCTACGACCAGGACTTCGAGCGTGACAGCAACGTCATCGAGGTCTTCATCGGTCGCCTGCGCAAGAAGCTCGATCCCGAAAACGCGATCAAACCCATAGAAACGCTGCGCGGCCGCGGTTACCGCTTTGCCCTGGAGCGGAACCAGGCCGACTGAATCGCATGTCCTCGCTCAGCGCGCGACTGTTGGTTTCCGTCAGCGTGCTGCTGCTGTTCTTTTTTGGCGCGACCATCGTCGTGCTCGATACGGCCTTTGTCTCGGCGGGCGAGCAGGCCCGCGAGGACATCCTCGACGGCTACGTGATGCAGCTGCTCGCGGCCGCGGAGCCGAACGACGAGGGCGCGCTGAGCCTGCCTATCGACCTGTTCGAATCGCGCTTCAACAACATCGGTTCCGGGCTGTATGCCGAACTGCGCGGCGAGTCCAACGCCGTACTGTGGCAATCGCGCTCGGCGCTCGGGTTGACGCTGCCTGCCGGCACGATGCCCGAGCTCGGCGTGCGCCAGTTCGCACCGGAATCGCTCGATGACGGCACGCCGCTACTCTCGCTCAGCCTCGCCGTGCAGTGGGAGTTCCCGGACGGGTCGCTCAAGGCCTATGTGTTCAAGGTCTCCGAGAGTCTCGATTCGTTCAATGCCCAGGTCGCGGGGTTCCGCCGTCAGCTGTTCGGCTGGTTTGCGGCCGTTGCCCTGATCATGCTGCTCGCAATCTCGGTGCTGATGCGCAGCCTTTTGAAACCGCTGCGCCAGGTCGAGTCGGAAATCGGCGAGATCGAGGAGGGCAAGCGGGTCGAACTGTCCGAGGACTTCCCGACCGAGCTGTCAGGCGTCGCTCGCAACATGAACCTGCTGATCGACAGCGAGCGAGCGCGTTCGGATCGCTACCGATACACGCTCGACAACCTTGCGCACAGCCTGAAGACGCCGCTGGCGGCCATGCGCGCGCTGCTCAACGAGTCCGCGGCGAGCAGTGCCTTCAATGAGCGCGCCAACGAGCAGATCGAGCGCATGGACGAGATCGTCCGCTACCAGCTACGGAAGCCGGCAGCCGCAGCCGACAACCTCGTCCTGACGCCGGTCCCGGTCGAAAAGGAAACTGATCGCCTGGTTGCGGGGCTGCGCAAGGTCTATCACGACAAGTCGCCGACGATCGCGACGCAGGTCGCGAGCGATGTGCAGTTCCGCGGCGACACCGGCGACTTCCTCGAGCTGGCCGGCAACCTCATCGACAACGCCTGCAAGTGGTGCGAGAGCAGGGTGAACGTCAGTATCGAAGCCGCGACCAACGATCGCGCCATCGCGAGCGGCATGGTCATGATCGTCTCCGATGACGGCCCCGGCATTCCGCAGGAGGCCCGCGACGGGCTATTGCAGCGCGGCACGCGCCTCGACGAGTCGACGCCGGGTCATGGCATCGGCCTCGCTATCGTCAAGGATATCGCGCGCTCCTACGGCGGCACGCTCGAGATCGGCGACTCGGCGCTCGGCGGCGCCGAGTTCACGGTGTCTATTCCGCCGGTATCGGCGGTACGGTCCTAGGCGCCTGGGCCGGACGAGCCGCCGCCGAACTTCTTCGCCATCTTCATGATCGGCTCGACGAACTCGAGCGGCATCGGGAACACGATCGTGTTGGTGCGCTCGTTCGAGATTTCCTTGAGCGTCTGCATGTAACGCAGCTGCAGTGCCTGTTCCTCGGACGCCAGTGTTCTTGCGGCCTCGGCGAGCATCTGCGCCGCCTGCTTCTCACCCTCGGCATTAATGACCTTGGCGCGCCGGGAGCGTTCGGCTTCGGCCTGCTGGGCGATAGCACGAATCATGCTCTCGTCGAGGTCCACGTGCTTGATCTCCACATTTGCAACCTTGATGCCCCAGGCGTCGGTCCGCTGGTCGAGCAGGTTCTGGATGTCCTCGTTGAGCTTATCGCGCTCCGACAGCATGTCGTCGAGGTCGTGCTGGCCGAGCACCGAACGCAGCGTGGTCTGGGACAGCTGGCTGGTCGCCTCGAAAACGTTGGCGACGCGAATGACCGCTTTCTCCGGATCGACGATGCGGAAGTAGATAACGGCGTTCACGTGCACGGAAACGTTGTCACGCGAGATGACGTCCTGAGTCGGCACGTCCATGACCTGTACGCGAAGGTCGACCTTGGTCATCGTCTGGATGACCGGGAACAGCAGGATCAGGCCCGGTCCCTTGACCTTCTGGAAGCGGCCGAGGAAGAACACGACGCCGCGCTCATACTCCTTCAGCACCTTTACGGTGTTGTAGAGAATGATGATCGCAAAGACGATCAGGAAAACGACAACGGAAAGGGTCATATCAAACACTGGCTATTCTCTCTCTATCGAATGAGTCAGGCGCGTGCTGCCGCGGCTCGCGCGGCGCCGGCACGTGCAGGCCGGACCGTCAGGACCAGGCCATCCATGGCGGTCACCTCGACCGCGTCTTCCTTCTGGATCGGCGCCGTGCTCAATGCCGTCCATGCTTCGCCCTCGAGCCAGATCTTGCCCTCGCCGTCGACGAAGTCCTCCGTCGCAATACCGATTCCACCGACGATCGATTCGCGGCCCGAGACGGCGCCGCGTCGTTGCAGCCTGAGCAGGTAGCTCACGAGCGTGATGATGGCTAGCGCGCTGACCGCGGCAATCGTTATGACGAACGCGATCGAGATTTCGAATCCCGGGATACCGCTGTCGAACATGATGATCGCGCCGAACACGAAAGCAGCAACGCCGCCCAGCCCGAGCGCGCCGAACGATGGCACGAAGGCCTCGGCCACCATCAATCCAAGCCCCAGGATGATCAGGGCGAGGCCGGCATAGTTGACGGGCAGTACCTGCAGCGCATAGCCGGCCAGCAGGAGCGCGATGATTCCGGCGACGCCCGGGACGATGGCGCCGGGGTTCGAGGCTTCGTAAAGCAGCCCGTAGAAACCGATCATGCCGAGTATCAGCACGATTTCGGGGTTCGAAATCACGCCCAGCAGCTTGATGCGCCAGTTGGGTTCGTACTCGTCGAATATCGCGTTGTCGGTCTCGAGGGCCACCGTCTGCGATTGCACCAGGACTTCGTGGCCGTCGAGCTGCGCCAGCAGGTCGGCACGGTCGGTAGCGACGAAGTCGATAACGTTCTGCTCGAGTGCCTCGCGGGCCGTCAGAGTAGCGGCCTCGGTCACGGCCCGCTCGGCCCAGTCCGCGTTGCGTCCGTAGCGTTCGGCGAGTCCGCGGATGTAGGCGACCGCGTCATTGAGCACCTTGCGTTCCATGGCGGAACCGCCCTGTGCCGGTGCTGGTTCGCTGGGTTCCTGTTCGCCCTCGGCGGGTGTCGTGTCGTCGGGCGCGGGTACCGGTGAAGGCGCCGGTGTCGCGTCGCCGCCGGTAATCGACACCGGTGTGGCGGCGCCAATGTGTGTCGTCGGCGTCATCGCGGCGATGTGGCTCGCCAGCAGCAGGTAGGTGCCCGCGCTGTCGGCGCGAGCGCCGGCGGGGTGAACGTAGGTTGCGACCGGAATCGGCGAGGCGAGGATGTCCTGGATCATGTCGCGCGTCGAAGAGACCAGGCCCCCTGGGGTATCCATGTTGACGATGATGAGGTTCGCGCCGACCTCCTGCGCGTAGTCCAGGCCGTGCGACAGGTAGTCCGAAGACGCGACCCCGATCGCGCCATCGACGTCCAGGACGACGACATTGGTCTCGGCGCTGGCGTTGCCCGAGAACGTCAGGGCGACGAGCACGCAGACAGCGCCAAAACGCTGGAGAGAACGGCTTAGAAGCTTGGCGAGACTCATGTATTCATAATAGCAGGGTCAGCGTTTAACATTGCCGGCATGCACATACGTTTCATTACCACCGGCGGCACGATCGACAAGATTTATTTCGACGCACTCAGTCAATTTGAGGTCGGAGACTCACAAATCAAGACGATCCTGACCGAAGGCCTCGTCGATTTCGACTACGAAGTCGTGCCGCTGTTGCAGAAAGACAGCCTGGAGATGACGGACGAGGACCGCCAGCAGGTCCGCGACTATATCGCCGCTGATGACGGCCAATACTACGTCGTCACCCACGGGACAGATACGATGCCCGAGACGGCGGAGGCCCTCGAGGGCCTCGAAGGCAAGACGATCGTGCTGACGGGCGCGCTGACGCCGGCAAGATTCAAAACGACCGACGCGGTTTTCAACATCGGCATGGCGGTCGCCGCCGCGCAGACGGCGTCTCCTGGCGTCTATATCGCGATGAGCGGCCAGGTGTTCCCGGCGGGTGGCGTGCGCAAGAACCGGGCGGAGAACCGGTTCGAGTCGACGGACTAGCGGAATGGCCGCGATCTGAGGTGCCCGCAGGCTCCTTGATCCTGGTTCTCCCGATGGAACGGTCTACGGCTATCGGCTGCCGGATACTGACCAAGGACTGACCGCGCAAGACCATACTGCTTGTTCAGCATCGCGTACCTTTTCCCGCTCTGGCGAAAAGGAACAGGCCGTGAAGAAGCTACTGCCGAGCAATTTAATCTGTCGAGTATCCGCAATCCGAGCCGTGCGGTTGCTGGTCATAGTTGTTGCGTTAGGGCACAGCGCCACTTTGCTAGCCGCGCAAACGTTGGAAGGAAAGGCGATCCGAATCACGGACGGCGATTCATTCACTTTGTTGCTCGGAGACCATGCGCAATCAGAGGTAAGGCTCGCAGAAGTTGATGCACCGGAGCGAGGCCAACCGTATAGCAACGAATCTCGTGCTGCGCTGCGGGCGATGATTGACGGCAAGTACGTTCGCGTCGAGGTTCAGAATATTGATCGCTACGGGCGCGTTGTTGGCCGTGTCTACGTTGACGATCTGGACGTATCGGCGGAAATGGTCGAGTCCGGAAACGCCTGGGCATATCGCCGGTATCTGAGCGATCGACGGCTACTGGAGCTTGAGCAGACGGCACAGCGGGAACGTCGCGGCTTGTGGTCAACAACCGAAGCGCGTGCCACGCCGCCATGGGAGTGGCGAAAAGACACCCAGTCGATGTCGACCAATCGTCAGTCAAACTGCGCGATCAAGGGCAATATCAACAGGCGAGGCGAGCGGATCTATCACGTGCCGGGTAGTCGCTACTACTCACAAACGCGGATCAATACCGCAGCTGGCGAGCGCTGGTTCTGCAGCGAAGCCGAGGCCCGATCCGCCGGCTGGCGAGCGCCAAGGTAGCCAACATCGGATGCCTATCTCGTTTCGGGGTGCCAGGGACGGCGCCCTTTTTGACCGGCTGCGGAGTGACCGCGGCAGGGTAAACCTGCCGGCAGGGCGAACGTCGCGTCAATCGCGTTGCCAGGCGAGCCCGCCATTTGTCTGGATCGCTCCGGGCAAGCCATGAATCAACTGCAGCGGGACGGACTATCACCGTAGGGGCGGCTTCCAGCCGCGATCCTGCGTCTACACTCTTGTCAGGGCGGGTAGACCGGATCGAAGACTATCCTTACTTGAATTCGCCAGGCTGGTGGCGATGTCGCTAATCGCGGCTGGAAGCCGCTCCTACGAAAACGCGCAGCATCGTCTCGTGAGATCTGTCTTTGTTGGGTCCACCGACCTATATTGTCAACCGAAGCCGAGAACCAAAAGAAGGAACATAGGTCATGGACGACGATGCATTGCGTTGGGAAAAATTGGCAAGTCGGGCGGGACCAGAGATCCCTCTATTTCGCGTTCGTTTTGACACGATGCGGCACCCTACCAGTTCCGAAGAATTCCAGCGCCTGGTGTTGGAGACTTCAGATTGGGTGACAGTCGTTGCGGTCACTGCGGACCAGAAAATCGTCATGGTGGAGCAGTACCGGTTCGGTGTCGGCGAGCTGACGATCGAGCCTGTCGCCGGCACGGTTGACCCTGGTGAAGATTCGCTTTGTGCCGCCAAGCGTGAGCTGATTGAAGAGACAGGGTTCGGCGATGGAGATTGGCGCTATCTTGGATCTGTGCAGGCAAATCCAGCGATTCACAATAATCTGTGCCATCACTGGTTGGTCGAAAACGTAAAGGAACTACAGGCACCCGCGCCGGATGCTGGTGAGGCGATCCGTGTTCATCTCATGACTCTGGATGAGGTCAAAGAGTCCATCGCAGTCGGAAAACTAAAACACCCGCTAGGTTTGTCGGCACTAAGTCGCGTTTTTCCGCTCTGGGAGCTTCCGTATGTTCCCGCTTCGAGCTAGTTGGGTCGCCAGGAAAGTCGGCATCTGTCCGTTGAATGTCCGTAGCTGAGCGCCTGTTATCATTCCCGCTGTAGCCCACTTGCGGACGGTATGAGTTTTCTTGGGGACGAAACGCTTTTCTGCAGATTGTCGCGCCGTTCAGTCATTCGACGACTTCATCGAGGCAATGAACCGGGCGATTATTCGTAATGCCGGCGGCGAGTGGAAAGGAAGTCTTGATGCGTTCAATGATTACCTGAGCTGGCCTGATGAAGAAAGCTACGAGTTGGAGTTGCTTGGCGCAGAGCATTGCGAGACCGTGCTCGGGCACCGAGCTCAGGCAGAATGGCTTCGAGAGAATCTGACGAAGAGCCATCCGTCAAACAAAGAGTTAATCCTCGCGCGTCTGGAAAG
The DNA here is from genome assembly GCA_030066625.1 of Woeseiaceae bacterium. Classification (GTDB taxonomy): domain Bacteria; phylum Pseudomonadota; class Gammaproteobacteria; order Steroidobacterales; family Woeseiaceae; genus UBA1847. The sequence continues at coordinate 4,343 of JASJBG010000071.1, read as the reverse complement.
CGCAGAACAAGGGCAGGGGGAAACTCTCTTCGACGTCATTCGCGACATCATCCGGGACAATCCGCACGTTCGACTGGTTGAGAAGTAATGTTGGTCGACAGTTGTGGAACGGTTCTGGGTTGCTTGGAACCAGAGGCTAGGGGCCGCAAAGCCGAACACAAGGCACGTTTCCGCTGAAACACTTCTAGAATCTGCTTTAAGTTACATGCATAAGTAGCTGGTCTAAAATTCCGATCACAATGACTTCGAATAGAGACATCGCCGTGATCGAGAAACCTGTTTGCTAGACTGCAGCGGTCGATAGTCCAGCTACGTCGAGAGTCCGTTTTGATCCTCTGCCTGCGCCGATCATTGCTTGCTGCCTGGCTTGTTCTTGGCAGTACCGCTCTAGGTGATGAACCGCGTCGGGCAATCGATAGTGTTGGAATTCAGCTATTCATCGAGTCGCACCGTTCGGAACGGCACGGACCAGGCAAGATTCTGGCATCTTCTAGAGGTTACTATGACGGTGATTCGTATCCGGACCGGTTGGTCATCTATACGTATGGGCATGGCCCGAATCGCGGCGACAAAGACCATGGGATGTATGCCGTTGCATTCCTCACCGATAATTTTGAAAACACACAGGTGTTGTTCATTCCCGAGTCAGAAATGCTCTCGTCCGGAATTAGCGGATACTCGTCCGATGGAACCGAGCTTGTCATCACAGGGGAGAAACGCCTCCCCGGCGATGCCATGTGTTGCCCGTCGGCAATTGCATCAATTGCATTGACAGTTGCAGACGGCCAGGTTGTCGTTCTGAATGGCGAGTACCGCCGACAACCGGATCGCGATTGAGCATCGGCCCCTCTGACCGACTGCAAAGACTGCCCTTCGCCCGAGCGCGGTGATCTCCCCCGGTTAAAGGTCGAACGATATTCCCTGTGCCAGCGGCAGATCAGAGCCCCAGTTGATGGTGTTCGTCTGCCGGCGCATGTAGGCCTTCCAGGAGTCCGAGCCCGCCTCGCGGCCGCCGCCGGTTTCCTTCTCGCCGCCAAAGGCGCCACCGATCTCGGCGCCCGAGGTGCCGATGTTGACGTTGGCGATGCCGCAATCGGAGCCGCCGTTAGACAGGAAGTACTCGGCGTTCTGCAGCTTGTCCGTGAAGATGGCCGAGGACAGGCCCTGCTTGACGCCGTTCTGGATGGCGATCGCCTCGTCGAGCGTGTCGAAGGGAATCAGGTACAGGATCGGACCGAAGGTCTCCTGCTGCACGATGTCCCAGTCGTTCGCCGCGGTCGCGATCGCCGGCGTGATGAAGTTGCCCGGTGAGTCGACGCGTTCGCCGCCGCAAAGGATTTCGCCGCCGGCCGCCTTGATCGACTCGATGGCATTCTCGACGCGGTCGATGGAGGACGGATCGATCAGCGGCCCCATGAGCGTGTTCTCGTCCAGCGGATCGCCTATGCGGACCTGGCCGTACGCGTTGACGAGCGTGCTCTTGAGCTCTTCGAAACGAGAGCGGTGCACGATGACGCGCCGCGTCGACGTGCAGCGCTGGCCCGCCGTGCCTACCGAGCCGAATACGATCGACGGCACCGCGAGCTCGAGGTTCGCGTGTTCGTCAACAATGATTGCGTTATTGCCGCCGAGCTCCAGCAGGAATTTGCCCATTCGCTGTGCGACGCTCGCGCCGACCTTGCGACCGACGGCCGTCGAACCCGTGAATGACAGCAGGCCGATGCGCGGGTCGTCAACGAACGCCTGCGCAAGCTCGTTGCTGCCGTCGTTGATCAGGAAGAACACGGGTGGCAGGCCTTCGTCTGCCAGGGCCTGGTTGATGATCTTCTGCACGGCCACGCCGCAGAGCGGCGTCTTCGGCGACGGCTTCCAGATGTTCACGTTGCCGCAGATGGCCGCGATGAACGCGTTCCACGAGTACACGGCCACGGGGAAATTGAACGCCGAGATCGTGCCGACGATGCCGAGCGGGTGCCACTGTTCGTACATGCGATGCTGGGGTCGCTCCGAGTGCATCGTGTTGCCGTAGAGCATGCGCGACTGGCCGACGGCGAAGTCGGCGATGTCGATCATCTCCTGCACCTCGCCCACGCCTTCCGCCTTGATCTTGCCCATTTCGAGCGTCACGAGGCTGCCGAGCGCGTCGAGGTTGTCGCGCAGTGCGTCGCCGATGAGCCGGACCGCGTTGCCGCGAGCGGGCGCGGGGATCGTGCGCCAGGTCTCGTAGGATTCCTGGGCCGTCGCGATGACCTTCTCGTACTCGGCAGCCGTCGTCGAGCGGACGCTCGCGATGACCTCGTTGGTCGTCGGGTTGACCGATTCGATCAGGCTGCCGGCGCTGTCGCTCGAGGATTCGGCGCCGAGCCAGGTACCCGGGTTCTCGGCGTCGAGGCCGAGCTGCTTCAAGATATCCGTCATGACTTGTCTCCTGCGCTGACGCGCTGATGTCCGGTTTCGCCGCGGGCCACGAGCACCGCCGACTCGAGGTTCGAGCCGCCGTGCGCGTAGTACTCACCGAAGCGATTGGCGAGGATGTCGGCCAGGCGGAACTGCTCCTGGCGTACGAAGCCCGAGTAGTCATCGGGCGACGAGAATACGAGGTCGATAATGCTGCAGATACCGGCCGCGGTCGTGACCTGGATCGCAGACCAGAGGCGTCCCGCGACGACCTGCGGGTATACCTTGTTGACGTAGTTCTCTTCGCGCAGCTCGCCATCCTGCCAGCCGGTCACGGCGGCGTAGACGATGACCACGTCCTGCAGCGTCTGTGGCACCGCGTTCTCGAGGATGCGCTTCAGCGTGTCGCGGTCGTGATTCAGCTTCAGGCCGTTCATCAGCAGGCGCATCTGCTTGCAGTGGCCGGGGTAGCGAATCGTCTTGTAGTTCATCGTGACGACCTGGTCGCCGAAGGTCTCGCCGAGAGAGCCGAGGCCGCCGGAGGTATTGAACGCCTCGTAGGCCTTGCCGTCGATCTCGATCTCCTCGAGGCCTTCGAGCGGCAGCACGTCGACTTCCTCGCCGTCGACGATGGCCTTGCACAGGTTGCCGTACTCGTTGATGACGCCGTCCGTGGACCAGGTCAGCGAGTACTTGAGCACGTTGTTCGGGTGCTGGGGCAGGGCGCCGACGCGCAGCTTGACGGCCTTGAGCTTGTCGAAGTGCGTGATCAGCTCGTTGGCGACGATGCTGATGAAGCCGGGCGCGAGACCGCACTGCGGCGCGAACACCTTGTCCGAGCCCTCCGCGATCTTGCGAACGGACTCGGTGACCGCCACGTCCTCGGTCAGGTCGAAGTAGTGCAGGCCGAATTCGCGGGCAACCTCGGCAACCGCGACGTTGCAGAAGTAGGGCAGCCCGGAGACGACCGCCGTCGGTTTGTGCTGCTTGACGTGTGCCGTGAGGGCGTCCTTGTCGCTCGCGTCGAGGTCGAACGGAACGATGCTGTCGAGACCGTGGCCGGCCGCGACTTCGGCGGCGGCGCCTTTGCGGGCGTCGGCGAGCTGGACGCGGTAGTCGCCGCTTTCGGCGAGCAGCCCGGAGATCAGGACGCCGATCTTGCCGGCGCCGAGTACGAGGATGTCGTGCATGGAAGTCCCTGTCATTTCCTGCGCGTAAAGCAAAAAACCGCCGCCCCGAGGGGGGTGACGGTGGCGGGCATTGTGCCAAAAAATGGCGCAAAAAAAAGCACTTAGGAGACTTAGTTTCAATGCCTATGAAGAGTCTCAGGAAGTCCGTGTAAACATCTGATTACCTGAGAAACTTTTGGCGCTCGAGGTCCGGCCGTGGCATAGTTCGCGGAACCGGGCGCTCAACAGCGCTCTTTTTTTCGCCCACGCGTACCTTTACGGACGAAGCGAGACCGATGTGACCCGACAAGTTGCCGGCGCCGACTGGCACCCCGCGAGCTGGACCTCGAAGACCGCGGCACAGCAGCCTTCCTATCCCGACCAGGCCGAACTCGATCGCGCTGTCGCCGACCTTAGCCGGCTGCCGCCGATCGTCACGTCCTGGGAGGTCGAGGTGCTCAAGGAGCATATTGCCAAGGCGCAGCGCGGTGAGGCGTTCGTGCTGCAGGGCGGCGACTGTGCCGAGACCTTCGACGAGTGCACGTCGGAGAACATCGTCGCGAAGCTCAAGATCCTGCTGCAGATGAGCCTGGTCATGCTGTATGGGCTCAAGAAGCCGATCGTTCGTGTCGGTCGCATGGCCGGCCAGTACGCGAAGCCGCGCTCGGCCGACACCGAGACCCGCGACGGCAAGACGCTGCCGAGCTTTCGCGGCGACCTCGTCAACCGCTCGGGCTTCACGGACGCGGATCGCGTGCCGGAGCCGGCATTGATCCT
>JASJBG010000070.1 GCA_030066625.1 Woeseiaceae bacterium | reverse complement strand
CGCGAAACCGGTCGGACATACGGATTTCGTCAGTCACCGGCGGTCTCGTGCAGTTTCGTATCGAGCAGCAGGCTCAGTGTGTAACGCACACCGAAGCCGGTAACCTCGGTCGGGATGTGGCCAAGACCGCCGCTGTGGTTACTCGCGGACAGGTCCATGTGCACCCAGGGCACGTCATTTTCGATGAATTCGCCGAGGAAACTGCCAGCCAGGATGTGGTCGCCGGCACCTTTCGGCGAACACTGCATCAGGTCGGCAACCGGGCTTTCCAGTCCCTCGAGGAACTCCTCGCCGATCGGGAACGGCCAGACACGCTCCCCACAGTTCGCGCCGGTTCGTTTCAGGATCGGGTGCCAGTCGGGGCGGTTCGTAAAGACGCCCGAGTAGCGCGTCGTCAGAGCGCGTACACAGCTGCCGGTCAGCGTGGCGAAGTCGAAGATAATGCCGGGCTCGTCGCGGCTCGCGAGGACCAGCGTGTCGGCCAGTGCCATGCGGCCTTCGGCATCGGTATGAATCGTCTGGATGGTCTTGCCGTTGGCGGCGGTGACCACGTCCTGCGGCTTGTACGCGGTCGGCCCGGTGCGGTTCTCCGTGATCGCCAGCCAGCAGTCGACCGGCTGATCCCAGCGGGCTTCGCTCAGCGCGAGCAGCGTGCCGACCGCGACCGCGCTGCCGCCCATGTCGATATGCATGTCGAGCATCGACTGGAACGGCTTCAGATTCGTGCCGCCGGTGTCGAAGATGATCCCCTTGCCCACCAGCGTGAGCGCCGGTCCGGCTTTGGGCGCGGCCGGACGATAGCGCAACCGCACGATGCCGGCGCTGTCGTCGGCGTTGCCCTGGGCGACGGCGAGGAACGCTCCGGCGCCCATCTTCTTAAGCTCCGCGACGCCGTATTTTTTGTACTGCCAGCCGTGGTCCGCCGCTAGCTCCTTGAGCAGCGCGGCGTACTCGGCCGCGTCGAGCTTGTTGGCCGGCAGCGCCGTCAGCCAGCGCGCGAGGTTGTTGCCGTGTGCCTCTGCCGTCGCGCGCGTGAGGTCCAGCTTGGCATCGAGACCGATCAGCCGCAGCGACTTGATACGTGGCGGCGCAGGCTTCGATTTGAACGTCGGCATGTGGAACGCCGCCGCCAGCGCGGCCGCTACCATGTCATTAACGATTCCGGCCTGGTCGTCGGCGTTGAACCCGATGACCCAGATGCCGACGATGCCGGCTTTCTCCGTCAGCACGGCCGCCACGAGCTTCCTCGCGAAGCCGAGGCGCTCGAACGCGCCATCGCCCGATTTGACGGTCGCGACGTGCATCGCCGTCTGACGTTTGTTGTTTACCCGGGTCGAAACCGCCGGGACCTGGTCCGGAGCACGCCGGCGGAGCAGCGCTTTCAGCTTGTTGCCCTGCGGGATCGCACGCCACGCCGACGCGGGTACCCGCTCCGGCAGGACCAGGAGCAGTTGATCGATGCCGGCGATCGCCTGTGCACCGGGACTGCCCGTCGACTGGGTGACGCGGATATTGTTTCCAATGAATTTATCTGCGAGCAGACTGGGCATCTGAGTACTAACCTTTACGGCTCGCTTGAGCCATAATACGCACCGCGAACAAGACACCGCCGGCGCACACACGAGCCGGCAGGTGCCGTGATCCTAGCAGGACACCTTGTCTAATTCACGCCGCGAAAATCCCCGGTCAACGGCACAGGCAGCATTGTGGATAACTTATGAGCGATTTCAGTCGTTTTGACGATATAGACCCGACCGAGACACGCGAGTGGCTCGAGGCGATCGACTCGGTGCTAAAGACGGAAGGGCCCGAGCGGGCGCACTTCCTGCTCAACCAGGTCATCGACTTTGCCCGCCGTTCCGGCGCCTATCTGCCGTACAGCCCGAATACCGCCTACCTGAATACCATCGCCGTGGGTCAGCAGCCGGAGTACCCGGGCGACCGCACCGTCGAGAAACGCATCGAGGCATACATCCGCTGGAACGCGATGGCGATGGTCGTGCAGGCGAATCGCAAGAGCACCGAGTACGGCGGCCACATCTCGAGCTACGCGTCGTCCGCGACCCTTTATGAAGTGGGCTTCAACCACTTCTGGCGGGCCGCGACGCCGGAGCAGGGCGGCGACATGATGTTCTTTCAGGGCCACTCGGCGCCCGGTATCTACGCACGCGCCTATCTCGAGGACCGCATGGACGAGACGCTGCTGTCGCGGTTCCGCCGTGAGGTCGGCGGCGGTGGCCTGTCCTCGTACCCGCACCCGTGGCTGATGCCCGAGTTCTGGCAGTTCCCGACCGTCTCGATGGGCCTCGGCCCGATGCTGGCGATCTACCAGGCGCGCTTCATGCGCTACATGGAAAACCGCGGCATGGTGGCGCCGTCGGACCGCAAGATCTGGGCCTTCCTCGGTGACGGCGAGATGGACGAGCCCGAGTCGATGGGCGCGATCACGATGCCGGTCCGCGAAGGCCTCGACAACCTGGTCTTCGTCGTCAACTGCAACCTGCAGCGCCTCGACGGCCCGGTTCGCGGCAACGGCAAGATCATCCAGGAGCTCGAGGCCGCGTTCGGCGGCGCCGGCTGGAACGTCATCAAGCTCATCTGGGGTTCGCGCTGGGATCCGCTGCTCGCCAAGGACGACAAGGGTCTCCTGCGCAAGCTGATGGAAGACACGGTCGACGGCGAGTACCAGGCTTACAAAGCCAACGACGGCAGCTACGTCCGCGAGAAGTTCTTCGGCAAGCACCCGGAGACGGCCGCGATGGTGGCAAACATGTCCGACGAAGAGGTCTGGCGCCTGAACCGCGGCGGCCACGACGCGCGCAAGATCTACGCGGCCTACGACGCGGCGGTCAAGCACCAGGGCCAGCCGACCATCATCCTCGTCAAGACCGTCAAGGGCTACGGCCTCGGCGCGGCGGGCGAAGGCCAGAATACGGCGCACCAGCAGAAAAAGATGGACATGGAGGCTCTCAGGCACTTCCGGGACCGCTTCAACATTCCGGTCTCCGACAAGGAGCTCGAGGATGTGCCGTTCTACAAGCCGCCGAAGGACAGCCCGGAGATCGAGTACATGCACGAGCGCCGGCGTGCCCTGGGCGGATACCTGCCCGAGCGCCGCAGCCGCTCGGAAAAGACGCTGCCGGTACCGCCGCTGGAGGTCTTCAAGACCCAGCTCGACGGCACGGGCGAGCGCGAAGCGTCGACGACGATGGCCTTCGTGCGCATGCTGACCGCGCTCCTGCGCGACAAGCAGATCGGCAAGCACGTCGTGCCGATCGTTCCCGACGAGGCGCGTACCTTCGGCATGGAGGGCATGTTCCGCCAGGTGGGTATCTACGCCTCCAAGGGCCAGCTTTACGAGCCGGTCGATGCCGGTGAGCTCATGTACTACCGCGAGGACAAGAAGGGCCAGATCCTCGAGGAAGGTATCAACGAGGCGGGTGCCTACTGCTCATGGGCGGCAGCCGGTACGGCGTATTCGAACCACAATGTGCCGATGGTACCGTTCTACATCTACTACTCGATGTTCGGCTTCCAGCGCATTGGCGATTTCATCTGGGCCGGCGGCGACATGCAGTCGCGCGGCTTCCTCATTGGCGGTACGGCCGGGCGTACGACGCTGGCGGGCGAAGGCCTGCAGCACCAGGACGGTCACAGCCTCGTGCTTGCGTCGACGGTGCCGAATTGCCGGTCCTACGACCCGACCTACGCCTACGAGCTGGCGGTCATCATCCAGGACGGCCTGCGCCGCATGATGGGCGAGCAGGAGAACGTGTTCTATTACATCACCTGCATGAACGAGAACTACGTGCATCCGCCGATGCCGTCGGGCGTGGAGGAGGGCATCCTCAAGGGCATGTACCTGCTCAAGGTCGGCGGCCAGGGCAAGGTGCGCGCACAGCTGATGGGCTCCGGCACGATTCTCCGCGAGGTACTCGCCGCCTCCGAGCTGCTCTTCAAGGACTTCGGGATACCGACCGACGTCTGGTCGGTAACCAGTTTCAACGAGCTGCGCCGCGAGGCGCTCGAGGTCGAGCGCTGGAACCAGCTGCACCCCGATGAGCCGCCGAAGAAGTGCTACGTAGAGCAGCAGCTCGCCGACCGACCCGGCCCTTACGTCGCCGCCACGGATTACATGAAGATCGTCCCCGACCAGATCGAACGCTGGGTACCCGGGCGCTTCATTTCCCTCGGTACCGACGGCTACGGCCGCAGCGACGGGCGCGATGCGCTGCGCCAGCACTTCGAGGTCGACAAGCGCTACATCGCCGTAACGGCGTTGAAGGCGCTGGCCGACGACGGTGCGCTCGATCAGAAGACGGTTGCGGCCGCGATCGAGAAGTACGGAATCGACCCGGATCGCCCCGATCCGGTCACGCTGTAGGTAGGCCATGGCGAATACGATCGACATTACCGTGCCCGATCTCGGCGAATTCGCCGATGTCGAAATCATCGAGATCCTGGTCAATGCGGGCGACACGGTTGCGAAGGAAGACGGCCTGATCACGCTCGAGACCGACAAGGCGGCCATGGACGTCCCGGCGCCGGAAGACGGCACGATCGCGGCGATAACGGTGTCCGTGGGTGAAACCGTGTCGACCGGCGACGTTATCGGGCGGATGGCCGTTGGTGGTCCGGTAGCAGGCGAGGCCGTGCCGGCCGCTGCCGAGGCCCCCGCTGAGTCAAAGGCGCCCGAGCCGGCTGTCGAGGCGCCCGCTGCAGCGCAGCAGCCTGCTGCCGAGCCGGTTTCGGCCGGCCCGCAAACGCTCTCGGTGCCGGATCTCGGCGATTTTGACGATGTGGAGGTCATCGAGGTGCATATTGCCGCGGGTGACAGCCTCGCCGTGGACGACGCACTGGTGACGCTCGAGACGGACAAGGCGGCGATGGACGTACCGGCGGTCGTCGCCGGCACCGTCACGGAAGTCGTCGTTAGTGTCGGCGACAAGGTGTCCAAAGGCACGCCGCTGGCGGTCGTCGAAGCCGAGGCGGTTGCCGCGCCGGCCCCGTCCGCCGATACGACGCAGCCGGTGGCGACGCCGCCGCAGGCAGCATCGCCACCGCCGCCACCGCCTCCCGCGCCCGCACAGCCAGCGGCCGCGCCGAAGACGCTGCCGCCGATCAACGAGGCTGGCTTCTCGCGTGCGCATGCGAGCCCGTCGGTTCGCAAGCTGGCCCGCGAGCTCGGTGTCGACCTGCCGCAGGTCAAGGGCAGCGGGCCGAAGAACCGGATCCTGCACGACGACGTCAAGGCCTACGTCAAGTCAGTGCTGACGGGGCAGGTTGGTGCGCCGGGTGCCGCAGCGGGCGGTGGACTGCCCGCGACGCCGGTTGTCGATTTCACGAAGTTCGGCGAGGTCGAGACGGTCCCGCTGACGCGTATCCAGAAGATCTCTGGCCCGCGCCTGCAGGCTAGCTGGGTCAACCTGCCGCACGTCACGCAGCACGACGAAGCGGATATCACCGACCTGGAAACGAAGCGCCAGGTACTGAAGGGGCCGGCAAAGGAGCGCGGTATACCGCTTACACCGCTGGCGTTCATCATGAAAGCCTGCGTCGCCGCGCTACAGGAATTCCCGAAGGTCAATTCCTCTCTCGGCGAGGACGGCGATAGCCTCGTCCTCAAGAACTACATTCACCTGGGCTTTGCTGCCGACACCGAGCAGGGGCTCATGGTGCCGGTGATCCGCGAAGCCGATAAGAAGGATGTCTACGAACTCGCAGCCGACCTGCGCGACCTGTCCGCGGCGGCGCGCGACGGCAAGCTCAAGGCTGACCAGCTGCAGGGCGCCTCGTTCACGATTTCGAGCCTCGGCGGTATCGGCGGCACGGCGTTCACGCCGATCGTCAACGCACCTGAAGTCGCGATCCTCGGCGTCTCGCGGTCGTCGATGAAGCCGGTCTGGGACGGCGAGCAGTTCCAGCCGCGGCTGATGCTGCCGCTGTCGTTCTCGTACGATCATCGCGTTATCGACGGTGCGCTCGCCGTGCGCTTCACGGCTTTCCTCGGTCAGCAGCTGTCCGACGTCGAAAAGCTCCTGCAGGCGATTCCCTGACGATGGCCGCGCAGATGAAACTCACCGTTCCGGATCTCGGCGACTTCGCGGACGTCGAGGTCATCGAGGTCCTCGTGTCGCCCGGCGACACCGTCGAGGTCGAGGACGGCCTCGTAACGCTCGAAACCGACAAGGCGGCAATGGATGTGCCGGCGTCGCAGGCAGGGACCATCGTCTCCGTCGACGTCAATGTCGGCGACACGGTCAACGCGGGCGATGTCGTTGCGACCATCGAGGCGAGTTCGGATGCACCAGCCGCGGAGGCACCGGTCGAGTCCCCGGAGGGCGATTCGGACGAGTTCGTCGTTACGACGGTCATGTCGCCTGAAGAAATCGCCGAGGTTACCGGTTCGAAACCCGAGGCCGCGCCCGTCGAAGCGGAGACCGATCACCAGGCACAGCTCGTCGTACTGGGTGCCGGTCCCGGCGGCTACACGGCGGCATTCCGCGCGGCGGACCTCGGAATGGACGTGATCCTCGTCGAGCGCTGGCCGATGCTCGGCGGCGTCTGCCTGAACGTCGGCTGCATACCGTCAAAGGCGCTGCTGCACGCTGCAAAGGTCATCGACGAAGCGGCCGAAATGTCCAAGCACGGCGTTACCTTCGGCGTCCCGAAGGTCGACGCCGCCAAGCTCCGCGACTGGAAACAGTCCGTGGTCGACCGGCTCGTCGGCGGACTGTCGACGCTGGCGAAGCAGCGCAAGGTCAAGGTTGTGCACGGGACCGCGAAGTTCGGCTCGCCGAAGCATCTCGTGCTCGACAGCGGCGAAACGATTGGCTTCGAGCAGTGCATCATCGCGGCGGGTTCCGAGGCGATGATGCTGCCGGGTCTGCCGGATGATCCGCGCATCGTCGATTCGACCGGCGCGCTGGAGCTGGACCCGCTGCCGCAGAAGATGCTCGTCGTCGGCGGCGGCATCATCGGCCTGGAAATGGCGTGCGTCTACGCCGCCCTCGGTACCGAGGTCAGCGTCGTCGAGCTGACCGATTCGCTGATGCCGGGCACCGACCCCGACCTGATCCGGCCGTTCATGAAGGTCGTCAAGCATCGCTACGCGTCGATCATGACGTCGACGAAAGTCACCGGCATGCGGGCGACGACGCCCGGAATCGAGGTGACGTTCGAAGGCAAGAATGCGCCATCGGTCGGCGTTTACGACCGCGTGCTCGTCGCCATCGGCCGGCGCGCCAACGGTGACAAGATCGATGCCGACAAGGCCGGCGTCAACGTCGACGAGCGCGGCATCATCGCCGTCGACAAGCAGATGCGCACCAACGTGCCGCATATCTACGCGATCGGCGATCTCGCCGGCGGACCGATGCTTGCCCACAAGGCGACGCACGAGGCCAAGGTGGCTGCCGAAGTCGCGTCCGGCGAGAAGAGCTATTTCGACGCACGCACGATTCCGTCCGTCGCCTACACGGACCCCGAGGTTGCCTGGGTGGGTCTCACCGAGACGGAAGCAAAAGCCGATGGCATCGAGTACGAGAAGGCGCAGTTCCCGTGGGCGGCGAGCGGCCGCTCACTGGCCATCGGCCGCGACGAGGGCATGACCAAGCTGCTGTTCGATCCGAAGACTCACCGGGTGCTCGGTGGCGCGATGGTCGGTACCAACGCTGGCGACCTGATCGCCGAGGTCGGACTCGCAGTCGAGATGGGCGCCGACGCGACGGATATCAGCCTGACCGTGCACGCGCACCCGACGCTGTCCGAGACCGTCGCATTCGCGGCCGAGGCCTACGACGGCACGCTGACCGACCTCTACATCCCCAAACGCAAGAAGCGCTAGCGGTCCCGAAAAAATTTTCGCCAGGGTGCGTCCAAAACGTCCCCTGTCACCATCTCTAGTAGTATCACGTCCGAAAACGGGAGAAAGAGATGGGAGAGGCAGCAGGCCTTGCGGCGCTCGGATTCTGGCTGTTCGTTGCGGCCGTTGTCGTCGCCGGCATCTGGTACGACGCACGCGAAAAAGAGGCCAAGCAGGAGACGCTCAGGCGCATAGTCGAAAGCGGCCGCGAGATTGATGCGGACGTACTGAGCAAAATACTCGGCGACAATGTGGAGAGCACGGCAGACCGCGATCTCAAGGTGGCCGCGATGATCGTGCTCGCGGCCGCACCGGGGCTGGCCATACTCGGCTGGTTCCTCGGGCAGATCGACCCGGACGCCAGCTACGCGCTGTACGGCGTGTCGGTGCTGGTCGGCCTCATCGGTGTGGGCCTGTTCGCGGCCGCGAAGTACGTCGAGAGCAGGGACTCGAAGTTCCAATAGTTCGATGCCGGAGGCGCCCGGATACTACACCGAGGGCCCCGAGGCCCTCGTCGTGAACCTTGCGACGCGCGGGGACCGTGATGCGTTCGCGGAACTCGTGCGGCGCCGCCAGCCGTGGATCAGGAACCTGATGCGACGCCTGTGTGGATCCCCGGAGCTCGCCGACGACCTCGCGCAGCGCGTATTCCTGCTCGCCTGGCGCAAGATCCGCCAGCTGCGCCAGCCGGACCGCTTCGGTGCCTGGCTCAAGCGCATCGCAATCAACGAATGGGTGCAGCACAACCGCAAGCGCACGCCCGACTGGGTCGCAGACATCGACGATCTGCCACTGCCTGCCAGGGCGGCGGCTATCGACGAGGCCATCGATCTCGATAGGGCCCTGGACGAACTGCCTGGTCCGGTCAGGCTCTGCATCGTCCTGAACTATCACGAGCGCATGTCGCACGGCGAAATCGTCGAGTCGACCGGCCTGCGACTCGGCACCGTCAAATCGCACATCCGGCGCGGCAGCAAACGGCTTCGCGAACGGCTGTCCGCCTATGGAGAATCGGCATGACCGAGGAAAGAGATCCGCTGCTCGAATCGCTGTTCGCGGAGGCGCAACAGGACTTCGATGACGACTTCGTGTCGACCTGTATGGACAGCGTCCGCCGCAGGAGCCGACGGGTCTTCGCGAGCCGGGTTGCTATTGCCGTACTTGTCGTTGCCTTCGAGCTGGCGCTCGATGCGCCGCTGAAGAACTCGGTCGGTGCGCTGGCCAGCGCGATGGGCACAAGCCTCTACGAGTTCGACAACGAATGGCTGGCCTTCCTGATGACGCCGATCAACAGCATTGCCGGCCTGGTCGGCCTGCTGCTGCTCGGCCTGCACGCCCTGTATCGGCGAATCACATAGATCGTACGGAAACGCGGGAACGTCGGCGCGATGCCGCGACGGCAATCGCGATCAACAGCAGCCCGGCCAGCATGGCCAGCGATACGCTGCCGCCGCCCCTCGAGAATCCGCCCGGTGGCGGTGGCGGAGGCGGATTTATGGCGGTCATCAGCGTCAGGTTGCCCGGGTCGAAAGCGAGGTCGGTGATGTACTCGTCACCGAAGTCGACCTGCAGGAGCGGGTCCTGCGTAACGATGTTGTTCGAGTTCTGGATGCGGCCGGTGCCGTCTGCGCGCAGCTCGAACAGTGCAGGATGGAAACGGCCGTTGTCGATCTCGCGGCCATTGAACGTGAACACGATGTCCGCGCCAACGAGTTCGGCAACCTGCACGCCATCATCCAGTACCGCGTTCGGGCTGATTTCGAAGCTCAGCGAGCTCCCCTGGGCATAAAACTCGGTGCCCGAGATGTCGCGCTCGAGCGCAAACGCGGGAAAGCCCGAGGGCGTGTTCGCGAGGTTGCCCTGCACCGTGTAGAACACGCTGACAATCGCCGGGTCGTCGTACACGCCGGCTGCGAGCGGTGCGTTGATTTCAATCTCGAACGAAAACAGGGGTACGTTGTTGAAGGCCGGCGTCACGACGAAGTCGGTACTCGATATCGACACCCGTGTGGTTTGCGCGTGCGCGGCCGAGGCGAACAGCAGGCTCAAAGCCACTGCCGTAGTAATGCGTCGCATTTTCAGGAATCCCGTAAGCGAAGGGTTGACCTATTTTGGCAGTTTTCCGGGCCGTTAGTTCGATGTGCGCCGAAACCAGCCCAAAACGGCACTGGGCGCCCCAAATTGTGGTTCTCATGCGACGCCGATAATGGTATGAATTAGCTTGGTTGCGGCGTGCCGTGTTGCAAAAACGCACCCGGTGCGCCGGTCATTCCGCAAATTGGGGGGTAGTATGAAAAAGACGCTAGCTAGTGTGGCGGCGCTCGCGGCAACACTTGGTGTGCCTGCGGTCCATGCGCAAGATGAGGGCCAGGGCGCTGCGGGAGCGCTGCTGGAAGAAATAACGGTCACGGCGCGGAAACGCGAGGAGGCGCTGCAGTCCGTACCTGTTTCGGTCTCGGCCTTCTCCGGAGAACAGCTGGAGGCGCTGAAGATACGCGACCTGCAGGACCTTAGTATCGCGATGCCGAATGTGTCGCTCGACGATATCGCTACGTTTCGCAGCACGGCCAACTTCTCGATCCGCGGCCTCGGCATCAACAGCTCGATTCCATCGATTGACCCGACCGTCGGCGTTTTCGTGGACGGTGTCTACATGGGCCAGAACCTGGGCCTCGTGATCGATATGTTCGATATCGAGAGCATCGAGGTACTGCGAGGTCCACAGGGCACGCTGTTCGGCCGCAATGTGACCGGCGGTGCAGTCCTGATCAACACGAAACGACCGGGCGAAGAACTCGAGCTCTCGATTCGTGCTGCGTTGGACGGAAACCCGTCGGGCGACGGTGGCATGACGCAGTACCTGATGGGCAGCATAGGCGGTCCGATGAGCGATACCTTCGGCGCACGCCTAAGCGTTTACTACAGCGACGATGAAGGCTACTGGACCAACCAGTTCGATGGGTCCGATCACGGCGCTGCAGAGACGACGATCATTCGCCCCGTTTTCAACTGGACACCGACGGATTCGCTGGAGTTCATGTTCCGATGGGAACACCTCGAGTCGGAAGGTGACGGTCCGGCCTCTCAAAGCCACACGAACGGCCTCGGTGTTGACGGTACGCCGGTCAACTTCGATCGCGAGAGCTTCGATTTCTCCATCGACGAGCCAGGGTTCTACGAGTTCGAAAACGACCTCGTAACTTTGCAGGTCGACTGGGACGTGGCCTTCGGCAACGGCACCGTGACCAACATATTTGGATGGAAGGACTACGTGTCGACGGCCAAGAGCGACATCGACGCCCAGCCAACGTGGATGTTCCATGCGCCGGCGTGGTCCAACCAGGAGCAGCTCAGCAACGAGCTCAGGTACGCGGGCGAGTTTGGGGATACGTTCCTGACCACGGGTATTTTCTGGTTCACGCAGGAAATCAACTACCACGAACGTCGCGAACTTCTCGGCGTCGCCACGGGCGGTCTCGCACCAGCGCTCACACAGGACGGTGGTGGTGATTACGAGGTCGACTCGATCGCGTGGTTCGGTGAAATCGACTACGCAATCAACGATCAGTGGAATCTCGTCGCAGGCCTGCGTTTCACGGACGAGACCAAGAAAGCCGATATCGCCTCGCTCGTCTTCAACGTCAACAGCCCCTGCAACGTCGTATTCGGCACCTGCGCCTTCGACTTCTCGGACGAGGAAGACTGGCAGGCCTGGTCCGGCAAGCTGGGCTTCACCTACGATGGCGACATCGGCCTGCTCTACGGCACCTACTCGCGAAGCCAGCGCGCCGGCGGCTACAACCTGCGTAATACCGCAGCGGATACCGTTAACTTAGGCCCCGGCCCCTTCGACGAGGAAACCGTCGACAACATCGAGTTCGGCATCAAGACCGACATTGCCGAACGCGGGCGCTTCAACGCCGCGGTCTTCTTCACGATGGTTGGGGACCAGCAGCGCGAGGTGAACCTGTCGGATCCGGTAACGGGCGTCGTGCAGGTCATCAAGAACACGGCCGATACGGATATCTTCGGCTTCGAGTTCGATACGGTATTCCCGGTCGGCGATGCAACCGTGCTTACGGCTTCGCTCGGTTACATTGACGCCGAGTATCAGAAAATCTTCTTCGACCTGACGGGTGATGGCGTTATCAATGAGGCGGACCTTGCGCTGCAGCTACCACGCGCACCGGAGCTGACCTACGCGCTGGGCGTCACGCACGACCTCGACTTCACGAACGGCAGTGCGCTGTCCCTGCGTGCGAACTACGCGTATGTCGACGACGCCTTCTACACCGACAACAACCTCGGAATCCTGAACGATCGGAGCAACCTGACGGCTGGTGTCGACTGGTTCTCGCCGACGGGCACCTGGGTTGTATCGCTGTATGGTCGCAACCTGCTTGACGACGTCGGTCACGGCGGCGATACGCAGCTGCCGACGACGCTCGGTGGCGTTCCGCTGGGCGGCACGTTCTCGCCGCTGACGCGCGGTCGCGTTGCCGGCATCGAGGTGACGTTCCGGCAGTAGTCGGCAGTTCGAATTCCCCGGGGGCAGCGTCGGCTGAGCAACGACGCTGCCTTCCGGGATAGCAAGGATTGCCCGGACCATCTGAGTATCCTTACGTTGCGTATGGTCCAACTTTGAGGACTATATGTTCGATCAACTACGACAGCGAAACGTGCATCGCGTTGCCCTCGCATATCTTGCGGGTGCGTGGTTGTTCGTTCAGGTCGTCGAGACGCTGACGCCGGACATCCTCCCGGTGGGCGCGGTCCGGGTCACCGTGATTGTCGTTGCAATCGGGTTTATTCCGGCGCTGATTCTCGCCTGGATATTCGAGTGGACTCCCGACGGATTAAAGCGTGAAAAGGCAGTGCCAGCAGGCACGCCGCCGCCCGAATCCGGCTGGC
>JASJBG010000069.1 GCA_030066625.1 Woeseiaceae bacterium | reverse complement strand
CGAACGAGCTGAAAGCGACAGTACTCTCGTTCCTCTTCGTGTTCCTGCTGATGACGGCCTACTTCATCCTGCGGCCGGTAAGGGACTCACTTTCGTCCGACTGGACGGACCAGCAGCTGAGCTGGCTGTGGACATCGACCTTTTTCTTCAGCGTTATCGCGGTCAGCGTTTACGGCGCGGTGATTTCGCATATTCGGTTCAAAGTCATTGTGCCGGTCGTTTACGCGTTCTTCGCAACGACATTTGTCGGCTTCTACTTCGCGGGATCGGCGCTGGGTGACAACGACTGGATAAACCGTTCGTACTACGTCTGGCTCAGCGTCTTCAGCCTTTACCACCTGTCGGTGTTCTGGACTTTCATGTCCGGCGTATACAACAAGCAGCAGGCAAAGCGCCTGTACGGCATGATTGCCGTCGGTGCGACCACCGGCGCCATCGTCGGGCCGTCGATTCCGACCTTTTTCGCTGACAAGATCGGCAATCTCAATTTGTTGCTGATCGCGGCGGTTCTGCTTGTCGCCACAATCCCGATAATCAATATCCTGGAGCGTCTGCGCGTAAGCGAGCTCGGCAACGCTGACGTTCAGGCCGATCTGACGAAGCAAAAGCAGCTCGGTGTCAATCCGTTCTCCGGGTTCGTGCGTTTCGTTAGCAACCCTTACCTGTTGGCGATCGGGCTTTTCATCCTGCTGTACGTCGTGATGAACACGTTCATTTACTTCGAGCTCAGAAAGATGCTCGGTGACTTTGAACGCGAGGTACGCACGCAGTATTGGGCCGGAATCGACCTGGCCGTCAATTCGCTGGCACTGGTAATCGGCCTGTTCGCGACCAGCCGGCTCGCCACCCGGCTCGGTATGTCGACGACGTTGGCCCTTGTACCGATATTCATGGTCGGCGGTTGGCTGATCGTCGCGATCAGTCCTCAGCTCGCGGTGCTGCTCGGGCTACAGGTCGCGCGCCGTGCTGGCAACTACGGGATTACCCGCCCTGGTCGCGAGATGCTGTTCACTGCCGTCGACGACGAAACCCGCTTCAAGGCCAAGCCGGTCATCGACGTCGTGGTTTACCGCGGCGGTGACATGTTGACGGCCTGGTTCTACACGGCGTTGACTACGTTTCTGGGCTTCGGGCTCGCCGCCATCGCGGGCGTTGGAGCAATAATCGCGGGCATTTGGGCGGCCGTGGGTGTGTATCTCGGCAAAGCCTTCGATAACCGTGCCGACGACAAAGCGACCGCGACGGCCGAGGCCGAGCGCAAGGCGGGTTAGACGATGAGTTCTGCATTTGTTTGTGACGCTGTCCGCACCCCGATTGGCCGCTACGGTGGCGGGCTGTCCTCCGTGCGTGCCGACGATCTCGCGGCGATTCCGATGCGCGCGCTCGTCGAACGCAATCCTTCGCTCGATCCGGGGGCGATCGAAGACGTTGCCTGTGGTTGTGCCAACCAGGCCGGCGAGGACAATCGCAACGTCGGGCGCATGGCATCGCTGCTGGCCGGCCTGCCCGTCAGCGTACCGGCGGTCACGGTGAATCGACTGTGCGGCTCGGGCATGAACGCGATCGGTAACATCGCGGACGGCATTTCTGCCGGGTCGATCGCGCTCGGAATTGGTGGCGGCGTCGAGTCGATGTCGCGGGCGCCTTTCGTAATGGGCAAACAGACGGCGGCGTTTGGCCGCAACACCGAACTCTACGACACGACGCTCGGTTGGCGTTTCGTCAACAAGGCGCTCGAGGCACAGTACGGCGTCGACTCGATGGCCGAGACGGCCGAGAACGTAGCGGACGACTTCGGCGTGTCGCGCGCCGATCAGGACGCCTTTGCGCTTCGAAGCCAGCAGCGCGCCGAAGCGGCGATGGCAAGCGGCGCGTTTGCGGACGAACTCGTATCGGTTTCGGTTCCGCAGCGGCGTGGAGACGACATTGTTGTTGATCGGGATGAGCACCCGCGTCCGGGCTCGACGATCGAAGCTCTCGAAAAGCTGAGGCCTATCGTTCGGGCCGACGGCACGATTACCGCCGGCAACGCATCGGGCATCAACGACGGCGCCTGCGCCGTGCTCATTGCGTCCGAGGATGCCGCCAAGGCGCAAGGCATCGAGCCGCTGGCGCGCATCGTCGCCTGGGGCGTCGCCGGTGTGGAACCGCGCATCATGGGCATCGGCCCCGCCCCCGCGTCGAAGAAGGTGCTGGGTCTCGCGGGCCTGGGCATCGAGCAGATGGACGTGATCGAACTCAACGAGGCCTTCGCCGCGCAGGGGCTTGCAACGCTGCGTGAACTCGGCGTCGATGACGATGCGGATCACGTCAATCCGAACGGCGGCGCTATCGCGCTGGGCCACCCACTCGGGATGTCGGGCGCACGGCTGGTTACGACGGCGGCGTACGAGCTGCGTCGCCGCAGCGGTCGCTACGCGCTGTGCACGATGTGCATTGGAGTCGGGCAGGGCATTGCGATGATCATCGAACGGCCCTGATGAAGAAGCCGGCACCCAGCTACGAAACGCAGGACGTGCGTGAATTTGCCGAGGTCATTCGCGGCCGGCGCACGATCAACCTGTACCTGCACACGCCCATACCAGCGGACCTGGTGCGCGACGCAATCGAGGCGGCGACCTGGGCACCGAATCATCACGTCACCGAGCCCTGGCGTTTTTACCTGTTCGGTAAGGAGACCATCGAGCGTTGCCTCGACCTGGTCTACGAGATCGTGCTCGAGAACAAGGATGAGAAGAAGGCGGCCTTCAAGCGCCAGAGCTGGTCGGAGAAGCCGGGCTGGCTGCTCGTGACCTGCAAGCGCTCCGAGGACGCGCTGCTGCAGCAGGAGGACTATGGCGCCTGCTGCGCCGCCGTCCAGAACCTGCTCCTGTACCTGTGGAAACTCGGCATCGGTTCCAAGTGGACCTCGGGACCGATCACGCGCGACCCGCGGCTCGCCGAGATCGCAGGCTACGACCCGGACGAGGAGTTCGTCGTCGGCCTGATCTGGTTCGGCTACCCGAAGGTCACGCCGGAGCAGGCAAGGAAGCCGCTTGACGAGGTGCTGTCAGTCCTGCCCTGAGTTGCTAGCAAGGCCCGGCCACCGTAAGATCCGTAAACAATAATGATTCTCATTACGGCACGCACTCGCGGCCGCAATCCCTCGAAGGAGTTGAACATGCGCATTTTGCTGATGCTGGCGTTCGCGTTCGCCAGCCACGCGGCGATGGCCGAAACGACACTGATCGATCCGAATACGGCCAGCGAATCGGAGCTCGCCGCGGCCGTCGGCGACGAGATGGTGGCGGAGCTGATCATGGACGGGCGCCCGTACCTGAATGCCGCGGATCTCGACGTGATCCTCGAGAGGATGCTGGACGACGACCAGCGCCAGGAGATCTACGCCGGCATGTTCAGGCAAATAAACCTCAACACGGCATCGGAAGCCGAGATCATGCTCATCCCGGGTATGTCGAAGCGGATGGCTCATGAATTCGAGGAGTATCGGCCGTACAGGGACATGGCTCAGTTTCGCCGCGAGATCGGCAAATACGTCGACGCCGACGAAGTCGCGCGCCTCGAGCAGTACGTCTTCATTCCGCTCAACCTGAACACGGCGAGCGAGGAAGACATCATGAAGATTCCGGGTATGTCGATGCGCATGGCCCACGAGTTCGAGGAGTACCGGCCGTACAAGGATATGGCACAGTTCCGTCGTGAGATCGGCAAGTACGTCGACGAGGACGAAGTTGCCCGCCTCGAGAGCTACGTGACCCTCGACTAGCATGGCTGTCGCAAAGACACAGGGCCTCGATCGCGTGGCCCTGTGGCTGGCGCTGCTCGCGCCGCTCGCCGTCCAGACCTACCGCGTACTGGACGAGCACATCTACTACGGCGAATACCTTCACTGGACCGGGCTATGGGCGACCTGGCTCCTGATCGTGACGCTCGCGGTCTCGACGCTGCGGCGGTTCGGAGCGCGTCTTGCCGTCACTCGCTGGCTACTCAGGCGCCGCCGCGATCTCGGGCTCATTACGTTTGCCTACGCTACGGCGCACACGCTCGCCTACCTGTTCTACAAGGCTGACGCCGCAGTGATCGCCCGGGAGGCGATCGACCCCGGCATGCTGACAGGCTGGATCGCGGGTCTGATCTTCGTTTTGCTCGCGCTGACGAGCAACGACCTCTCGGTACGCCGCCTCGGAAGACGCTGGAACACGCTGCATCGAGGCGTCTACCTCGCGGCGGTCCTGACGCTCGCCCACTGGCTTCTGACAGCGTTTGACCCGACAACAGGCTGGGTGCATGCCGGCCTTGTCGGCGTGCTGCTGGTACTGCGGGTATGGCCGCGAACGGGATCGCGACAGCCGTCCGATACGCCATCGCAATAAGTAAAAACCGCAGTTGCGAATCATTCGCATTTGCATTAGTGTTTGCAAAAAGGGCAACGACTGCCCTTGGGGAGCACCAATGACCAGCAAATGGACGCGCGGCACGGTCGCGCTCGCAGTCGCATCAGCGTTATTGCCTGTCGCCGCGGGCGCCCAGGATTCGACGGCCGACTCCGCGGCCCGAACCATCGACACCGTAACGATCATCGGTCGCCAGCAGGACGTTGCTGACGTCCCTGGCTCGGCGCACGTCGTGGATAGTGAGGAGCTTTCCCTGTTCCTGCAGTCGGACATCCTGCGCGTCCTGCGCACGGTGCCTGGCGTTTACCTGCAGGAAGAGGAGGGCTTCGGGCTGCGGCCGAATATCGGTATTCGCGGTTCCGGGCTCGACCGCAGCGCGCGCATCGCGCTGCTCGAAGACGGCGTGTTGATCGCCCCGGCGCCATACGCAGCGCCGTCGGCCTACTACTTCCCGACGCAGCGTCGCATGAGCGCCGTCGAGGTGCTCAAAGGTCCGTCCGCGGTGGCCGTCGGTCCGCGAACGACCGGAGGCGCGATCAATATGATCTCCACGCCGATCCCGACCGAAGGCCTTGCCGGCAACTTCGACGTTCGCGGCGGCGACCACGGGACGACCGACGCGCACCTTCACGTTGGTAATGGCGGCGAGCGCGTGTCCTGGCTCGTCGAGACCGTGCAGGCACAGAGCGACGGTTTCAAGACGATCGAAGGCCCGGTCGGCGGCGACACCGGCTACGACATCGAGGACTACGTTGGCAAACTTCAGATCGACAGCAGTCCCGACAGCGATGTCTATCACAGTCTGCGTTTCAAACTCGGCTATACCGACCAGGAGTCCGACGAGACCTACCTCGGCCTGACCGACGAGGACTTCGCCGCAACGCCGTTCAATCGCTACGCCGCGACCGCCGAGGACAACTTCGTCAGTGAGCACGAACAGTACCAGGCGACCTACGTCGTCGATCCCGGCAAAAACTGGCGCGGCGAAGTCACGGCGTATCGCAACAACTTCCAGCGCAATTGGTACAAGCTGCAATCGGTCGGCGGTGTCGGCCTCAACAGTGTCGTATCCGATCCGACCACCTACGCAACGGAACTGAGCTGGCTCAAGGGCACGACCAGCCCCGACGACGCGCTGCAGATTCGCGCCAACAACCGCGAGTATTACTCGCAGGGTGTTCAGGGCAGGATCGAGATGGACTTCGGCGTCGGCGAAACCGACCTGCTGCTCAACGCGGGCTTCCGAATTCACGAAGACGAGGAAGACCGGTTCCAGAAGCAGGACGGCTATCGCATGCAGGATGGCGAGCTGGTCCTGACGACGGCTGCCGCGGGCGGTTCGCAGACCAATCGCGTGTCTACGGCCGACGCACGTTCGTTGTTTGTCGACGCAGAGATCCGCAGCGGCGCATGGATTTTCACGCCAGGCCTGCGTTACGAGGATATCGATCTCGAGCGGCAGGACTTCTCGACCAGCGATCCCGATCGCGGCGATGGCCCCGCCCGCGTGCGCAGCAACTCGGTGTCGGTGTTCATCCCGGGTGTCGGCGCGCTGTACCGGGTGAATGACAACTGGCGGCTGCTCGCGGGCGTGCACCGCGGTTACAACCCGCCGGGACCCGGCAGCTCCGCGGACGAAGAGACGAGCGTCAACTTCGAGGCCGGCACACGTTTCGATAACGAGTCACTCAGCGTCGAAGCGATCTACTTCTTCAACGACTACGACAATCTCGTCGGTACCGTTACCGATTCCACCGGCGGCGGCGGCCAGGTCGGCGACCAGTTCGACGGCGGCGAAGTTGTCGTTCAGGGTCTCGAACTGAGCGCCGCCTACAGCTTCGGGTCGGGCGCGATCGAATTCCCGGTGGGCGTGAATTACACGTGGACAACCGAGGCGGAGTTCCAGAACGGTTTCGAGTCGGGATTCGACCCCTGGGGCGACGTTGTCGCAGGGGACGAGCTGCCCTACATTCCCGAGCACCTGTTCCGCGCCACGGCCGGTATCCAGGCGCAGCAGTTCAACGTGAATGTCGCCGCGAACTACGTCGGCAAGATGCGGACACATGCGGGGCAGGGAGACTTTGATCCCGGCGAAACTGTCGACTCACACGTCGTGTGGGACCTGGCCGGATTCTGGCGCTTCACGGACAGCCTTTCGGCGTACGTCAAAGTCGACAACCTGTTGGACGAAACCTACGTAGCCGCGCGACGGCCGGCGGGCGCACGACCGGGCCTGCCGCGCACGGCTTACCTCGGACTAACGTTCTCGGTGCAGTAGGGGCTTTCGGACAGCCGGCGCCGCGCTTACTGGGTGTCTTCGGAGGTCAGGCGGCGACGATAGTTGGCGGCGTCGACGGAGGAACGGTGCGGCGGCACTCTTGCCGCGCGCAGGCGCCGGCGTTGCCAGCCGAAAAACGTCATGACCGACAAGACCGCCACGAGCAGCATGTAAAAAAAGAGGCTGGGGCCGATATCGTCCGACATGGTTCTCTCCGGTTTGTCTGAGACACTACGGTAGCGCACAAATCGGGATTTCTGATCGGTCGTTACGGTTTGTTACGAACCCTGTCTTGGACAAGGGTGCCTTGTCCGCGATTCAGTCCCGCGCGAGCTCCTGCGGATGCTTCACGACGGTCGGGCACAGCACTGGCCGGAACAGGAACACGACGGTCACGAGCACGCCGACGACGCCCATGATCAGGACGGAATTGCGCACGGAACCGTCGTAGAGCGTGGCGCCGATGATCGCTCCGGTGGCCCCGACTATGTTGTTCGATGTCCCGAGGATCGAGGATGCGACCCCGGCGATACGCGGCAGCGGATCGAGCGCAAGCACCGTGGCATTCGCCATCATGATCGCGATCGTAAACATGAACAGGCATACGCAGGACCAAAGCCACCAGAAAGGCGCTGCGTCGAGCCACGCGATGAGCAAGAGCTGTGCGCCCGAAAGCCCCATCAGCCCCGCACCGAGGCCAATGAGCTTCAGCTGGCTGAAGCGTACAACGAGCAGGCGGTTGAGCATCGAGCCAATGAGGATCGAGATTCCCGCGAGCGCGAAGATCAGCCCGTACTGGGTCACCGAGTAGCCGTAGATCTCGACCGTCATGGCCGCCGATACGGCGATGACCGACATGTATCCCGCTGGCGGCAACACCAGCAGCATCAGCCCGAAGACGCTTTGCCGATGCGAGAAAAACTCGCGGATGCTGGCATGGAGCTGGCGCAGCGGATGGCCGTCGCGATTCGGCGTATGCGTCTCCACGAGGTTGACACGAATCAGCAACAGCATCAGCACCGCGCAGCCGGCGATGACGATGAACGGTGCGCGCCAGTCCCAGCGAGTGATGAGCAGGGCGCCGATGGATGGCGCGATGACGGGCGCGAACGTGAAGATCATCGTCATCAGGGACATGAGCCGCGCGGCCTCCTGGCCGTGAGCCACGTCCCGAACGATGGCCCGAGACAGCACGATCGCGGCCGCCGCGCCGAAGCCCTGTACGAAACGCGCGGCAAGAATCAGGTTGATGCTGTTTGCCGCGGCGGCGACAGCCGCCGAAACCGCGAAAACGGTCAGGAACAGATACAGGACAGGAAGGCGCCCCACGCGGTCCGAGAGCAGGCCCGCCGGGATCTGCCCGAAGGCCATCCCGGCCATGAAGATGCCGACGATCTTCTGTCCCCGCGACAGCGTCGTGTCGAGTGCATTGACCATCGCAGGGATCGCGGGCAGGCTCAGGTCGACGGTGAGCGCCGCGATGCCAGTCATCAATCCGAGCGTAATGATGAAACTGGGCTTGTGAGCGAGGTGCTGGTTCACGGCGGCTGCACGGCGGGCGGCCGGGCAGCATAGTCGTTATCGCGTCGCGAAGTCGAGCCCGCCGACGATGAGCGAATCCAGTGGATTCGATCCGACCCAATAGCTGAGGTCGCGCGGGTGATTCACCCGCCAAATCGCAATATCAGCGCGCTTGCCGACCTCGAGCGTGCCGCGATCGTTGAGCCCCAGCGCCCTCGCGGCATTGCGCGTCGTGCCCACCAGGCATTCCTCTGGCGTCAGCCCGAACAGGCGGCTGGCGAGCGACATCGCGGCCGGCATCGACAACAGTGGCGATGTGCCCGGGTTGCAGTCGGTTGCAACCGCGATGGGTACGCCGTGTTCACGCAGTGCAGCGACGGGCGGTTGCTGCGTCTCGTTCAGCGTCAGGTACGCGCCCGGCAACAGGACCGCGACGCTGCCGGCTTCGGCGAGTGCGCGAATGCCCGCCTCGCTGGCGTACTCGAGGTGGTCGGCCGACAAGGCACCGAAATGCGCGGCGAGCTCGGCGCCGCTGCCGTCGGAAAGCTGGTCGGCGTGCAGCTTCACCGCCAGGCCGAGTTCGCGGGCTCGCCGGAACAGCTTGGCGACCTGCGGGGCACTGAAGGCGATAGACTCGCAGTACGCGTCGACCGCCTGGGCGAGCTGCCGAGCGGCAACGTCGGGCAGCAGTTCATCGCAGATGAGGTCGATGTAGCCTTCGGCATCATCCTCGAACTCGGGCGGCACCGTGTGCGCTGCCAAGAGCGTCGTCAGGATCGACAGTCCCGACGACTCGGCCAGGTTGCCGGCCACGGCCAGCATCTTGAGTTCACTGGCGACATCCAGCCCATAGCCGGACTTGATCTCGACGGTCGCGACGCCCGAGCGGGCCAGTTCCCAGAGACGCGAAAGTGCACTGTCGTAGAGTTCGTCAATGTCGGCAGCACGCGTCGCGCGTACCGTCGACAGTATGCCGCCGCCCTCGGCCGCAATCGCTTCGTAGGATTTTCCGGCAAGCCGCTGTTCATACTCGCCCGCGCGGTCCCCAGCGAAGACGATGTGGGTGTGACAGTCGATCAGCGCCGGCGTAATCCAGAGCCCCTCGACGGAGCGGTGCTCGGCGGCGCGGCGGTTCGGCATGTCCGCTGTGCGGCCGATCCAGTCGATGACCCCGTCCGCGATCGCGACGGCACCATCCTCGAACGCCCCGTAGTCGGCTGCGTCCGCAGCCATCGTCGCGATCCGCGCGTTCGTCAGCAGGAGGTCCCATTCGTTCATCGTCGACATCTTCGGTCCGAGGTCCGTCGAATTGCAATGCTACCGGCTGTCGTCTAACCTGTATATACAACTTGAGACTATGACGTGACCTCGGTTTTCGCGAAAAAGGCCCTGTTGCCAACGGGCTGGGCCGACGACGTACGGCTCTCGATCGACGCCGGCCGCATCGATGCGATCGCGCGCGGTGCGACTGCGGCCGGCAC
This sequence comes from Woeseiaceae bacterium, assembly GCA_030066625.1. Classification (GTDB taxonomy): domain Bacteria; phylum Pseudomonadota; class Gammaproteobacteria; order Steroidobacterales; family Woeseiaceae; genus UBA1847. The sequence continues at coordinate 3,158 of JASJBG010000069.1, read as the reverse complement.
CGACGTGAGCACGGACTGCCTGATCCCCGGGCTCGCCAACGCACACAGCCATGCCTTCCAGCGCGCACTCGCCGGGCGGACCGAGCAGCGATCACCCGCCGGTCGGGACAACTTCTGGACCTGGCGCGAGCGCATGTACGAGCTCGCCGCCGCGATGCGGCCGGATCGCCTGCAGGCTATTGCCCGCCAGGCCTACATCGAGATGGTTGGCGCCGGCTTTACGTCGGTCGCCGAGTTTCACTACCTGCACCGCGAGCCCGGAACAGGCGATGTCGGCGACGCGATGTTCCAGGCGATCCGGGCGGCCGCGGAAGACAGTGGCATCCGCCTCACCTACGTGCCGGTGCTGTATGAGCGCGGCGGATTCGACCGGCCGGAGCCGGAGGGCGCACAGCACGGCTTCGCGCTGTCGCTCGACGATTTTCTCGCGCACGTGGATCGTGCGCGCACGGCGGCCGGCGATGCCGTCAGCGTCGGCATCGGCGCACACAGTATTCGTGCCGTCAGTGCGGAATCGCTCGCCTTGATTTCAGCGTACGCGGATCGGCATGACCTGCCGCTGCACATTCACATCGCGGAACAGCAACGCGAGGTGAACCAGTCGCTCGCGTTTTACGAGCGCCGGCCGGTGCGCTGGCTGCTCGAGAACTTCGAGGTCGATGCCCGCTGGTGCCTGGTCCACGCTACGCACATGGACGTCGACGAGACGGAGTCACTCGCGCGGAGCGGGGCAGTGGTCTGCCTGTGCCCGAGCACCGAGGCCAACCTCGGCGATGGCCTGTTCCCGCTGCTCGATTTCCTCGAGCATGACGGCAGCATCGCGATCGGCTCCGACAGCCACATCTCCATCAACCCGTTCGAGGAGCTGCGCTGGCTCGAGTACGGCCAGCGGCTGCTGACCCGGATGCGCAATATCGTCAGCCTTCGCGACGGCCACGTTGGCAGCGAGCTGTTCGATCGAAGCCTCGTTGGCGGCATGCAGGCCTGTGGCCACAAGACGGCCGGCATCGTCGAAGGCGGCCACGCCGATCTCGTCTGCCTGTACGGCGACGACCCGATGCTCGTCGGTCACGATGACGACTCGCGGCTCGATGCGCTTGTGTTCTCCGGCTACCGCCTGCCCGTCGACCGGGTCATGGTGAACGGCCGCTGGTGCGTCGATACGGGCGAGCATGCGCGCGCCGCCGAGTCGCGCAGTGCCTTCGCCGACACGGTCCGGTCGCTGGCCGCGGAGGACTGACATGGCCGGCGTCGAGAAACCGCGCTACCAGCAGCTCAAGGATCGCATCATCGCGCGGATTTCGTCCGGTGAGCTGCAACCTGGCGACCGGGTCCCATCCGAGAACGAACTCGTCGAATCGAGCAGCGTCTCGCGTATGACTGCGAACCGTGCGCTGCGTGAGCTGACCGACGAAGGCTATGTGCGGCGTGTCGCCGGCCGCGGCAGCTTCGTTGCCGATCTGCGCGCCCAGTCGCACGTGCTCGAGGTGCAGAACATCGCCGACGAGATCGCGGCGCGCGGGCATACACATTCGAGCAGCGTCATACGCCAGTCGAAGCAGAACGCGCGCGGTGAAGTCGCGAAGGCGCTGCACGTGGAGCAGGGCACCGAGATCGTTCACCTGACGCTGGTGCACTACGAGAACGGTGTGCCCGTGCAGGTCGAAGACCGGCATGTGCTTGCCGACTTCGCGCCCGGCTGCCTGGACGAGGATTTCGCGGCGACGACGCCGAGTGCCTACCTGTCGTCGGTCGCGCCGCTTCAGGAAGCGGAACAGGTCGTACGTGCGGCGATACCAAATGCCGCGGTGTGCCGCCAACTGCAAATGGCCGACGACGAGCCCTCGCTCGTCGTCCTGCGACGGACCTGGTCGGGCGGACGCCCGGTCACGTTCGCCCGCCTGCATCACCCGGGGAGCCGTTATGAGCTGACCGGTCACTACATCCCGCCCGGGACGGCTCGCTCGCCGTCCGCGGACGTGGTCCAGCTGGAGAGTCTCAAGCAATGTTGAATCCACGAACCGTCCGTGCGCCGACCGGCAAGGAGCGCACCGCAAAGAGCTGGCTGACAGAGGCGCCGCTCAGGATGCTCATGAACAATCTCGACCCCGATGTGGCCGAGCGCCCCGGTGACCTGGTCGTCTACGGCGGCATCGGCAAGGCGGCACGCGACTGGGAGTGCTTTGATGCGATCGTCGCGACGCTGCGTGAGCTCGGCGACGATGAGACGCTGCTCGTTCAGTCGGGCAAGCCGGTTGGCGTCTTCAAGACGCACAGCGATGCGCCGCGCGTACTGATCGCCAACTCGAATCTCGTGCCGGCCTGGGCCAACTGGGAACACTTCCGCGAGCTCGACCGCAAGGGACTCATGATGTACGGCCAGATGACGGCAGGCTCGTGGATCTACATCGGCAGCCAGGGCATCGTGCAGGGCACCTACGAGACCTTCGCCGAGATGGGCCGGCAGCACTACGGTGGTGATCTCTCCGGCCGCTGGATACTCACGGCCGGCCTCGGCGGCATGGGCGGCGCGCAGCCACTGGCAGCGACGATGGCCGGCGCGTCGATGCTCGCCATCGAATGCCAGCCCGACCGTATCGAAAAACGCATTGAGACCGGCTATCTCGACACGCGAGCCGACAGCCTGGATGAGGCGCTCGCGCTGATCGAAAAGTCGGTCGCGGATTCGAAGCCGCTGTCGGTTGGCCTGCTCGGCAACGCGGCCGAACTGCTGCCGGAGATCGCCAGGCGCGGTATTCGGCCGGACGCCCTGACCGACCAGACCTCCGCGCACGATCCGGCCAACGGTTACCTGCCCGCAGGCTGGTCGCTCCAAAAGTGGTTCGCGGAACGCGATCGTGACCCGGACGCCGTCGCGGCCGCGGCGTCGAAGTCGATGGCCGTGCACGTGCGCGCCATGCTCGAGCTGCAGGCGGCCGGCGTGCCGACCTTCGATTACGGCAATAACATCCGCCAGGTCGCCTACGACGAAGGCGTAAACAACGCCTTCGACTTTCCAGGCTTCGTGCCCGCCTACGTGCGACCGCTGTTCTGCCGCGGCGTGGGCCCTTTCCGCGAACCACTTTTCGAGCGACCAGCCTGCGGGCAGGTAACCGTTGGCCGGATCGTGCGCGGAGGTCTGGTCGGTCAGGGCGTCC
>JASJBG010000068.1 GCA_030066625.1 Woeseiaceae bacterium | reverse complement strand
ACGTTCGCGATCATCTCGCACCCGGACGCCGGCAAGACGACCCTGACCGAAAAACTGCTGCTCTACGGCGGCGCAATCCAGCTTGCCGGTACCGTCAAGGGCCGCAAGGCAAGCCGGCATGCGACGTCCGACTGGATGGCGCTCGAACAGCAGCGCGGCATCTCCGTCACCTCGTCGGTCATGCAGTTCCCTTACGGCGACCACGTCGTCAACCTGCTCGATACGCCCGGCCACGAAGACTTCTCCGAGGATACGTACCGCACGCTGACCGCTGTGGATTCGGCGCTGATGGTCATCGACTGCGCCAAGGGCGTCGAGCGGCGCACGATCAAGCTGATGGAAGTGTGCCGGCTGCGCGATACGCCGATCATGACCTTCATCAACAAGCTCGACCGCGAGGGCCGCGAGCCGATCGAACTGCTCGACGAGATCGAGGAGGTGCTGAAGATCCAGTGCACGCCGATCACCTGGCCAATCGGCATGGGCAGCTCGCTGAAGGGTGTCTACCACCTCGAGCAGGACCGGATTTACCTGTACGACAAGACCGGCCGCGAGACGGCTTCCGATATCCGCGTGATCGACGGGCTCGCTTCCGACGCCGCCAGCGAAGTGCTGGGATCGGTTGCCGACGATTTCCGCGAGGAGATCGAGCTCGTCAAAGGTGCGTGCCCGGAATTCAACGTCGACGAGTACCTCGCCGCGCGGCAGACGCCCGTGTTCTTCGGCTCGGCGCTGTCGAACTTCGGCGTAAAGGAGCTGCTCGACGAGTTCGTCCAGTACGCGCCGACGCCGCTGGCACGCGAGAGCGAACAGCGCGTCGTGAATCCCGACGAAGGCAAGCTCACCGGTTTCGTGTTCAAGATCCAGGCAAACATGGACCCCGGCCACCGCGACCGCATCGCGTTCATGCGCATCTGTTCGGGCGAATACCGCAAGGGCATGAAGGTTACTCACGTCCGCTCCGGCAAGGACATGAAGATCCCGGATGCGATTACCTTCATGGCGGCCGACCGGCAGCATGCCGAGACGGCCTACGCGGGTGACATCATCGGCCTGCACAACCACGGCACGATCAACATCGGCGACAGTTTCTCGGAGGGCGATCTCGTCCGCTTTACGGGTATCCCGAACTTTGCACCCGAGATCTTCCGGCGTGCGGTGCTCAAGGACCCGCTGAGGCTCAAGGCGCTGCGGAAGGGCCTGGCGCAGCTTTGCGAAGAAGGGGCGACGCAGCTATTCCGGCCGAAGCGCAACAACGACCTGATCCTCGGCGCGGTCGGGCCGCTGCAGTTCGATGTCGTCGCGCATCGCCTGCGCGACGAGTACAAGGTCGAGTGCCAGTTCGAGACCGTCAACGTCGCGACCGCCCGCTGGGTCGAATGTGACGACCCGAAGATGCTGGCGGACTTCGAGCGCAAGGCGCATGACAATCTCGCGCTGGATCATGGCGAGCGGCTGGTCTACATTGCACCTACCAAGGTGAACCTGAACCTGACCGAAGAGCGCTGGCCGGACATCGAGTTCCGCAAGACGCGCGAGCACTGAGCACCGCTCGACGGTCGGGAACGCCCGTGCTCAAAACCGACCTCCTGAACAAGAAAGTCCTGTCCTGGGCGTTCTACGACTGGGCAAACTCCGCGTTCGCGCTCAGCGTGCTGGCGGTGCTGTACCCGCTGTTCCTTGGCAGCTTCTGGAGTGCAGGTGATCCCGGCGAGGTCGTTACCCAGCGGCTCGCGCTGGTTACGGCGATTTCGAGTGCGATCGTCTGCGTCATTTCGCCGGTGCTCGGCACGATTGCCGACGCCGGCGGCTATCGCAAGCGTTTCCTGCTGATACTCGCCCTGCTCGGCGCCGGCGCGACCGCCGCGCTTGCACTGCCGGGAAAAGGTGAGTGGCAGCTCGCGCTCCTGCTCTACCTGCTGGCGTCGATTGGCTATTACGGCTCGGGTGTATTCTACGACTCGCTGATCATCGACGTGACCCAGCCGCGCTACTACAGTCTGGTCTCGACGCTGGGCTTCGCACTGGGCTACCTCGGCGGTGCGCTGCTACTGGCGCTGCACGTGGCCTGGCTGCTAGCACCCGAGAAATTCGGCTTCGATTCGACGGACACCGTGTTCAGGGTCGCTTTCGCCTCGGTCGGTGCATGGTGGCTGGTGTTCATGCTGCCGCTGCAGCTGTTCGTGCCGGAGAAGAAGACTGCAAAGCTCGTAACGCACGGCGTCGTTCGTGCCGCGTACCGCGAGCTGAGGTCGACCATGCGGCACGTGCGCCGGTATCGCGACGTCGTCGTCTTCCTGATCGCCTACCTGGTCTATCTCAGCGGTGTCTTCACGGTCATCTCGATGGCCGCCAACTACGGTGCACGCCTCGGCTTCAGCCAGCAGGACCTCGTCACCGCCTTCATGATTACCAACCTCGCCGGCTTCCCGGCGACGCTGTTGTACGGCTGGGCCGGGCATCGCTTCGGACCGAAGCGCGGCATCTGGTTCGCGCTCATGGTTTACGTTGCGGTGTCGGCGTGGGCCATGTACATGACCGAAGCGCGCCAGTTCTACATCATGGCGGTCATCATCGGCTGCGTGCAGGGCGGCGTGCAGGGGCTCAGTCGATCGCTGTATGCGTCTCTGATCCCCAAGGAAGCTCCGGGCGAGTTCTTCGGTTTTTACAACCTGGTCACGAAGCTTGCGTACGCCGTTGGTCCGTTCATCGTCTATATCGCGGCGCTCTTGTCGGACAGCCCGAACGTCGTACTGCTCGCGCTGATGCCGTTGTTCGTTGTTGGTGCGCTCGTTCTGATACTCGTGCGCGGCGGCAATGCGGAGAGTCAACGCGCCGCGCGAACGGCGGTTTCCAGTTCGTCGAGTGACGCGGGGTCGGACTCCGCATAGCGGGCGCGCAGATAGGCCGACGTGACCTTGGCAATCGCCGCCTCTGCGATGCCCGTGCCGCCGGCGATGCGCGCCGCAAAAGCGTCCGGCGTTTCGCCGCGGCGGGGTTCGACGCCGGTCCGCTTCACGAAGCGCCGGTAGAGAACGGTCGCGCGATCTTTCGGCGGCGGCCGGAAGCGCAGCATCAGGATACCGCTCAACAACAATGTAAGTCCCGCGACGACGGCGACCAGCGTCAGCATGAGCTTGCGCCAGCTCGGCTCTTCCATGCCGAGCGAATTCATCAGCGCTTCCTGCGTGGTCGGTCCGTAGCCCAGCACCCACTCGTTCCAACGCGCATTGAGCGCGTCCCAGGCCAGCGTCGCCTGATGCAGCCACTCGGCCGGCGCTGACAGTCCCCACGCCTCACCGATGCCGTCGAACATCGACTCGGCGATGCCCATCTCGATGCGCTCCGGTGCGACCGCGGCGGTCGGATCGACGCGCTGCCAGCCAATGCCCTCGAACCAGACCTCCGTCCACGCGTGCGCGTCGGCCTGGCGTACGATCAGATACTCGCCGCGCGGGTTGTACTCGCCGCCCTGGTAGCCGATGACGATGCGGGACGGGATGCCGACCGAGCGCATCATGACCGAGAAGGCCGAGGCGTAGTGTTCGCAGAAACCGCGGCGCGTATCGAAGAGGAAGCCGTCGACCGGGTCGCTGCCGAGCTGCGGTGGCTCGAGCGTGTAGAAGAACTCCTCTTCGTGGAATTTTCTCAGCACCGCGCGAATAAACTCCTGGTCGGAACCGGCCTCGTCGTGCATGGCCTGCGCAAGCTCCGCCGTGCGCGGGTTACTGCCCTCCGGTACGCCGAGGAACCAGCGGCGCATGCCGTTGGCCATGTAGGGCTCGGCGCGATAGTCGATGAACGACTCGACGGTATAGCGCATGCGCTGGTCGATCGGGTACACGCGGTTGAGCGTCTGCATGCGGCCCATCGAGGTGTGGTCGAGATCCCATTCGTAAGGCACCTCGAGCGCGGGCACCCACTGCTGGTTGGTCGGCTCGAGCGTGACCTGGTAACGATATGCATCGCCACGCACGGCCACCTGCTCCTCAGCGCCCGCACGGAAGGTCGGCTCCCAGGCGGCCCAGGACCGGCCGTTGAATCGCGGCAGCACGAGCGCGCGCCAGTAGAGGTCGCGTCCCGCGGGAACGGGCCCGTCGAAGCGCGCGCGGAAGGCGACGGCATTCGACAGCGACAGCGAGCTGATGTCGCCGGGGCTCATTCGATCGCTCAGGCCCGTCACGCCGGAACTCGTGTCGATCGGTACCGACCAGAAGGGCGTAGAGATGCGCGGGAACAGTATCCACATCGCGATCGCGATCGGCGCCGCGTAGGCGAGCATGCGGCCGCTTGTTCGGAAGCTGGTTCGAACAGGCTGCCTCGGATTGCCCGACATTCGCAGCCAGGCGGTCATGATGAAGAGCAGCGTCGCAACGAGGTAGGGCAGCGACCAGAGGTATTGCTCGCGCAGCAGTGACGACATGACGAGGAAGATCGCGATGAACAGCAGCACGAACTGGTCACGCAGGCGGCGCGTCTCGAGTATCTTCAGCGCGGCCATCGTCGCGAGCAGCGCCGAGCCGGGGCCGACGCCGCTGATCGTGTCGTAGGTCGCGAGGATGCCGAGGAAGCACAGCATGGCGAGGAAGGCCCGGAACCACGTCGACGGCACCGGTGCGCGGCGCGTTTCGATCGAGTAACGCCAGACGCTGCAGCCGATGAAAGCGATCGTGACCCAGAAGGGCAGGTACGGAACGTGCGGCAGCAGCGCGATGGCGAGCGATGCCATCGTCCACGGCAGGCTGTGCAGCAGGGAGCCGTCGGTGCCGCGTGCCTTAGCCATCGTTGGCCGCCGCCTCCTCGATCAGCCCGAACAGCGCCAGCGCCTCGAGGCACCGGCGCCGATGCGCCTCGCCGTGTGCCGGCGGAAACTCCACGCCGGGCAGACGCAGGCCGTAGTCTTCACTCGCGCGATCGGCATCGACGACCCAGCGCGTCAGGATCGACAGCCGGTCCTCAACGTCGGCGGCTTCGACGTCATCGAAGTCGAACCACTGGCTGCTGGTGTCGGCACCCGCGAAGCGCTTCGACAGCAGCTGGTCGCTGCGCGCGTAGGCTTTCCACGCGACATTTCGCGGTGAATCGCCGATCACGAAGCGCCGCAGGCCGGCAAAGTCTTCTTCGCCGCGCTCGTCGTGCTGGCGATGGCCGAGGGCCATCTGGCTGGCCGGCGGCCGCGGTGCGATATCGACCGGCGCCGGGTAGGCGATGCCGTGGATGTCCATGTGTATCCATGCCCACGAGCGAAAGAACTCGAACGGGAACAGCGTGCGGATACCGAAGCGATACAGCGGCACGCGGCCGCGGCAGTCGGTCGGGACTGGTACGACAAAGACGCGGCTCTCGCCCGGCTCCAGGTCGTGGATTTCGGTAGTGATGCCGTCGAGGTAGAGGCCTATGCGCGAGCGCGGACTCTTGGAATCGTTGCTGATGGCGATTTCGAACTGCGCTGCTTGGCCAGCGAAGACAGGCTCGACGCCCGCGAAGTTCACCTGCAGGCCGACGAGATTTCGCTGACACGTGTGCATGGACACGAAGCCGAGGCCGACGAGGAAGAACGTCAGTACGAATGACAGGTTGTTGTTGTAGTTCATGGAGCCGAGCAGCATCGCGAACGTCGTCAGGGCGAACACGAGCCCGACGCTGGTCGGCAGGATATAGACTCGGCGCGCGGTCAGCCGCGTCGTGGTCGAATCGGTGCCCTGGCGTTTGCGTGCCCAGCGGCGGGCGCGGCGAGTTGCGAAACCCTGGAAGGTCTGCAGCAGCCGCGGCAGCCTACGGTATCGCCACGGAATCGAGAACATGCTGGCAGAGTTCGGCCGCGGTCCGGTGGCTCGTGTTGCCGGCGGCTTTCAGCCGGTGGCCGGCAACGGCCGTGAACACGGCCTGCACGTCGTCGGGATAAACGCCCGAGTGACGGCGGACGAAAGCGTGTGCGCGTGCCGCGGCGGCAAGCGCCTGTGCGCCACGCGGGGACAGGCCGATGTCGATGTCCGGGGACTTTCGGGTCTCCCGAACGAGCGCCTGGATGTAGTCGACGAGCGCGTCGCTCATGTGCACCTCGCGAGCGCTTGCCTGCAGCGCCTTCAGCGCGTCCGGCGTCGTGGTCGCCTCGAGGTTCGACAGCATTTCGCGGCGGTCTTCGCCAACGATCAGCTCGCGTTCGTTTTGTTCGTTCGGGTAGCCGAGCTCGAGCCGCATGAGGAATCGGTCAAGCTGCGACTCGGGCAGCGGAAACGTGCCGATCTGATCGGCCGGGTTCTGCGTTGCAACGACGAAGAACGGCTCGGGAAGGGCGCGGGTCTGGCCGTCGACCGAGACCTGGTGTTCTTCCATGGCCTCGAGCAGCGCGCTCTGCGCTTTGGGCGTTGCGCGATTGACCTCGTCGGCGAGGATCAGCTGCGAGAACACGGGGCCCGGCTGGAACTCGAATTCGCCGGAGGCCTTCCGGAATACCGACACGCCGACGATGTCGGCGGGCAGCAGGTCACTGGTGAACTGGATGCGGCTGAACGACAGGCCGAGGACGCGTGCCAGCGACTGCGCAAGCATGGTCTTGCCCAGCCCGGGCAGGTCTTCGATGAGCAGGTGGCCGCGGGCCAGCAGGCAGCTCAGCGCCAGCTCGATCTGGTCGTCCTTGCCGAGGATGATCTCGCCGAGAGCCTGGCGGGCATTCTCGAGCGCGGCACGTTCGGAGTCCTTGCCGATGGGCAGTTGCGGAAGCGTGTTGCCGCGCTGCATGCCTTACTCCTTGAGAGTCGAATCCGGTCTATGTTCGCCAATGAACGTAGCAAATGCACCCGCGGGGTCAGAAGACTGTGATGCAGTGCTCACATTAACAGGACTGCCGGTCCCGGAGTGAGCTCAATCGGCGAGGTTTGCCAGCTTCTTGAGCTGCTCGTCCAGTGCCGCGCGCTGGGCATCGAAGTCCGCGAGACGATCCTTCTCCTGCGCGACGACGTGCTCCGGGGCATTGTTGACGAAGTTCTCGTTGCCGAGCTTGCCGCGTGCCTTGGCAATCTCTGCCTCGACCTTCGACTTCTGCCTTTCGAGACGCGCGCGCTCGGCGTCGACGTCGATGAGGCCTTTCATCGGCACGAGCAGGCGCATGTCGCCGAGCAGCGCCGTGGCCGATGCAGGCGGCTGTTCGCCGTCGGCGAGCACCGTCACGGACTCGACGCGGCCGACGCGGCCGAGCAGGGCCGCGTGCTGATCCGCACGCCGTTGGTCTTCCGTGCTCGCGTTCTCGAGGAGCACGGGCAGCGCCTTGCCGGGCGAGATGTCCATCTCGCCGCGAATCTGTCGGACGCCGAGGATAAATTCGCGGACCCACTCGATGTCGGCCGCCGCGTCCGCATCACCGCTGCCCGCCGCTTCGGGATACGGCTGGGTCATGATCGTGTCGCCGTCGACGCTGGCGCGCGGCGCGACCTGCTGCCAGATCTCTTCGGTGATGAACGGCATGATCGGGTGCAAAATTCTGAGCAGCCCCTCGAGCGTTTCGATCAGCGTCTGCCGCGTGCCACGCTTCTGCGCGTCGCTCGTGTCGTCGGACTGCAGCACCGGTTTCGACAGCTCCAGGTACCAGTCGCAGAACTCGTGCCACGTGAATTCGTAGATCGCCGCCGCGGCCAGGTCGAGCCGGTACTTGTCGAGCTGCTGGCGAACGTTCGCGACGGTGTCGTCGAAGCGCGAACGAATCCAGCGATCGGCGGCCGACAGCTCGGCATCGCCGGCATCGAGCGCTTCGGTATTCATCAGTACGTAGCGCGCGGCGTTCCAGAGCTTGTTGCAGAAGTTCTTGTAGCCTTCGATGCGGCCGACGTCGAAGCGAATGTCACGGCCGGTCGTCGCGAGCGCCGCGAACGTGAAGCGAAGCGCGTCGGTGCCGAACTCGTCGATGCCGTCCGGGAACTGTTTCCTGGTGGCCTTCTCAACACGCGGAATGAGGTGGTCCTGCATCATACCGCTCGTGCGTTTCTCGAGCAGGGTATCGAGGTCGATGCCGTCGATCAGGTCGAGCGGGTCCAGGACGTTGCCCTTCGACTTCGACATCTTTTGGCCATCCTGGTCGAGGATGAGGCCGTGGATGTAGACATTTCTGAATGGCACGTCGTCCATGAAGCGCAGGCCCATCATGATCATGCGCGCGACCCAGAAGAAGATGATGTCGAATCCGGTGACCAGGACGTTGCCCGGGTAGAAGTCCTCGAGCGCTTTGGTCTTGTCGGGCCAGCCCATCGTCGAGAAGGGCCAGAGCGCCGAGGAGAACCAGGTATCGAGGACGTCCTCGTCCTGCCGCAGCGCAACTTCGTCGCCGAGATCGTGCTGCTTGCGCACTTCGTCCTCGTCGTGACCGACGTAGACGTTGCCGGAGTCGTCGTACCAGGCCGGGATCCGGTGTCCCCACCAGAGCTGTCGGCTGATGCACCAGTCCTGGATGTTGTACATCCACTCGAAGTAGGTCTTCGACCAGTTCTCGGGGATGAACTTGATCTTGCCGGTCTCGACGGCCTCGATTGCCGGATCAGCCAGCGGCTGGATCTTCACGTACCACTGGTCCGTCAGGTACGGCTCGATGACGGCGCCGGAACGGTCGCCACGCGGGATCTTGACCGTGTAGTCCTCGATCTTCTCGAGGAGCTCGAGCTCTTCGAACTCGGCAACGATCTTCTTGCGCGCGTCGAAGCGGTCGAGGCCCCGGTACGCTTCAGGCACCTCGTCGTTGAGGGCCGCGTCGTCGGTGAGGATGTTGTACATCGGCAGGTCGTGGCGTTTGCCGATGTCGTAGTCATTGAAGTCGTGCGCCGGCGTGATTTTCACGCAGCCGGTACCGAACTCGGGATCGACATAGTCGTCCGCGATGATCGGGATGCGGCGGCCGACGATCGGCAGCACGATGTCCTTGCCGATGAGATCCTTATAGCGCTCATCGTCGGGGTGCACCGCAACCGCACTGTCGCCGAGCATGGTCTCGGGGCGCGTCGTCGCGACCACGAGGTGGTCGTGCCCGGACGCCAGCGGGTAGCGGAAGTGCCAGAGCCTGCCCGGCTCGTCCTGCGACAGGACCTCCAGATCGGAGACCGCGGTATGCAGCTGCGGGTCCCAGTTGACGAGGCGCTTGCCGCGATAGATCAGGCCGTCTTCGTACAGCGAGACGAATACCTCGCGAACCGCACGCGAGCAGCCTTCGTCCATCGTGAAGCGCTCGCGCGACCAGTCGACGGAAGCGCCGAGGCGGCGGAACTGCTTCGCGATCTTGCCGCCGGATTCCTCTTTCCACTGCCAGACGCGTTCGACGAATTTCTCGCGGCCGAGGTCATACTTGGTCTTGCCGTCCTTCGCGAGCAGGCGTTCGACCACCATCTGCGTGGCGATGCCGGCGTGGTCCATTCCCGGCTGCCATAGCGTGCGGTGGCCCAGCATACGGTGGTAGCGCGTCAGGACGTCCTGGATGGTCGCGTCGAAACCGTGGCCCATGTGCAGCGAGCCGGTGACGTTCGGCGGCGGAATGACGATGCAGTAGCGCGGCCCGTCACCCTCCGGCTCGAAGTGGCCGGATTTCTCCCAGCGCTCGTAGATGCGCTGTTCGATAGCGCGCGGTTGGTAGGACTTGTCCATCGTGGTGTCAGACGTTGTGCGTGTCGAGTTCGTGGCCCTGCTCGCGGTAGGTCGCGAAACGTCCGCGGCTCTTCTGCTTGCTCTCCGGGTCGGAGGTTACAAGCTCGGCAACACGCGGGAAAGACTCTGCGATGGCCGGGATCTCGTCGCACAGGTTGATCAGCAGGTCCCGCGACGGGGCACCGTCGCCGAAGCCGATCGTTACCGGCGAGTCGAGCTCTGCCGAACCGAGGACGTGGTGCGGCACGAAGCTGCCGTCGCGGAACGTCCACAACAGTTCGTCGAGGCGCTCGGCGTCCTCGTGGCTTTGCATTTGGATGTGCACCGAGTTCTGGAGTCGATAGGCTTTCTCGGCCAGCCGGCATGCGAACAGCCGCCGCGCCTGCTCGCCAGTCTGGCTCAGGACATAAAAGTCGACGCGGGCCATCGTACTTCGATCAGGGCAGGGCGCCGGCGCGGTTCAGCAGCAGCTCCGAGAGCATCGGCACCGGCCGGCCCGTTGCGCCTTTCTTCGCGCCTGAATGCCAGGCGGAACCCGCAATGTCGATATGCGCCCAGTCGAGCCCCTCGGCGAACTTGCCGAGGAAGCAGCCGGCGGTAATCGCGCCGCCGTCACGGCCGCCGATATTGGCGAAGTCCGCAAAATTGCTCTTGAGCTGCGCCGCGTAGTCCTCGCCAAGCGGCAGTTGCCAGCCGCGGTCGCCGGCACTCACGCCGGCCGCGACAATTTCGTCCGCAAGGTCGTCCGTGTAGCTCATGACACCGCTGTGGTGCTTGCCGAGCGCGATCACGCAGGCGCCGGTCAGCGTGGCGACGTCAATGACAGCGGCAGGCTTGTAGCGGCGCGCGTAGGTGATCGCGTCGCAGAGGATCAGCCGGCCTTCCGCGTCCGTGTTCAGGATCTCGATCGTCTGGCCCGACATGCTCTTGACGATGTCGCCCGGCTTCGTTGCCTTGCTGCCCGGCAGGTTCTCGACGGCAGGCACGAGGACATTCAGGTTGATCGGCAGCTTGAGCGCCGCAACCGTGGCCATCGTGCCGATGACACCGGCCGCACCGCACATATCGAACTTCATCTCGTCCATGGCGGGGCCGGGCTTCAGCGAGATGCCGCCCGAGTCGAACGTGACGCCTTTGCCGACGAGCACGACCGGGGCGTCGGAGCCACCGCCCTTGTACTGCATGATGATGAGTTTCGCGGGTTCTGCCGTACCGGCCGTGACCGACAGCAGCGAGCCCATACCGAGTTTCTTCATCTCGGTTTCATTGAGGGCTCGTGTCGTGAGCTTGCCGTTGCCCTTGGCGAGTTTCTGCGCCGTGCGCGCCAGGTACGATGGCGTGCAGACGTTCGCCGGCAGGTTGCCAAGGTCTTTGGCAACCGACACGCCTTTGTTGATCGCATCGCCATGCTCGGCACCGAGCTGCGCCTTGCGTGCGTCGCCCCGCGTGTTCACCGCGACGCCGATCTTCTTGAGCGGCATGACGGGCGGCTTGCGGCCGCTCTTCATCGCGGTGAACCGGTACAGGCTGTCGCCGATCGCTTCGGCCGTCGCGCGACCGACGTAGTAGGCGCTGGCATCCTTGACCGGCTCGAGCGACAGGTAATTCAGGATCTGGCTTGCCTTTGTCTTGGACACGGCATTGGTTGCCGCGGCGACTGCTTTCCGGAATCCGGGGAGGTCGAGCTTGCCAGTTTTGCCGAGGCCGACAACAACAATGCGCTTCGCGCGGACGCCGGCCAGCCCCGCGAGAACCGCGGCGCTGCCGGGCTGACCCGAGATATCACCGCTCTTGAACCGCCGGGTCAGTTCGCCCTTGCTTGCGGCGTCGATGTCCTGGGCGGCCTCGCCGAGCTTGCCTCGGTCGTAAAGTCCGATAACGATGCAGTCGGCCGCGCGTCTGGATGCTTTGCTTGTTGTTGTGAAGTATTCCATGGAAAACCGCTTGTCCCGGGCAAAATAAAGCGGGTAGTCTAACTGATTAGACGCAATACAGTTAGCCTTGAACAGCGATGCTTCGCATCCTCGATCGCTACATTTTTCGCGAGATCGCGACGACCTGGTTGGCCGTCACCATGGTCCTGTTGATGATCCTGCTGACCAACCAGTTTGCGCGTGTCTTGGGCGACGTTGCCAAGGGCAACCTGCCGAGAGGTGCCGCAATGGAAGTCATCGGCCTGTCGGCAACCCAGTACCTCACCGTCGTTGTACCGATCGGTTTATTCTTGTCCATCATGATGGCGCTCGGCCGCCTGTACAGGGACAGCGAACTGCCCGCGATGATGGCGTGCCGCATGGGCCCGGGCGGCGTTTACCGGCCGCTGCTGTGGCTCGTCCTGCCGCTGACGCTCGGCGTCGCCTGGCTGTCGATCGACGTCGGTCCGCGCGCGCTCGTTGCCGTCGAACGGATTGGCGCCGAGGCACGCCGCGAAGCCGATCTCGCCAGCATCGAACCCGGCCGGTTCACGGTCTTCGGGCCCGACGAGGCCGTTGTGTACGGCGAACGCGTGACGGAGGAGGGCGGCATGGAGAAGGTCTTCCTGCAGCGGCAGCTGGAAGACGGTCTCGTCGAAGTCGTCGTCGCCGAGCGCGGTGCCCAGGTCGAGTCCGACGATCCTGACATACGCCTGCTGGTGCTTTACGAAGGTCGACGCTACGAAGGCGTGCCCGGCACGGCTAGCTTCAGGGTCGTGGAGTTCGCCGAGCACGGAATCCCGTATCGACTGCCGAGCCTGGAGCCGTCCGATCCCGAGCCGCGCACCATGCCGGTTCGCGAGTTGATGCGCGCGACGGGCGTTTTCGAGCGAGCCGAGCTGCAGTGGCGGCTCAGCGTGCCGATCTCGACCATGTTGCTTGCGCTGCTCGCCGTGCCGCTCAGTCGCAGCCAGCCGCGCGAGGGGCGCTACGGCCGACTTGCGATCGGGCTGCTGGTATTCATTATTTACTTCAACCTGCTGAGCGCCGCCAAAGCGTGGATCGAGCAGGGCGACATTTCGCCGGAACTTGGCGTCTGGTGGGTGCACGGGTCCGTGTTGCTGTTCGGCCTGGCGCTGCTTGGCCTGCAAAACGGCTGGCACCGGCGAATTTTCTCCTGAGCGCGTTACTGAGCAAATGAACAACATCCTTAGCCAGTACATGATGCGGACCATCCTCGCGAGCACGGCGCTCGTCATGGTCGTGTTGCTGGCGCTGGCGGGCTTGTTCGAGTTCATCGCCGAGCTCGAGGAC
>JASJBG010000236.1 GCA_030066625.1 Woeseiaceae bacterium | reverse complement strand
CTTACTCGATGATTTTGGCGACGACGCCGGCGCCGACGGTGCGGCCACCTTCGCGGATCGCGAAGCGCAGGCCGTCTTCCATCGCGATCGGCGCAATCAGCTCGACCACCATCTGCACGTTATCGCCCGGCATCACCATCTCGGTGCCTTCCGGAAGCTCTACCGCACCCGTCACGTCCGTCGTGCGGAAGTAGAACTGCGGACGGTAACCCTTGAAGAACGGCGTGTGACGCCCACCCTCGTCCTTCGTCAGGATGTAGACCTCCGCCTCGAACTTCGTGTGCGGCGTGATCGAACCCGGCTTCGCCAGAACCTGGCCACGCTCGACTTCCTCACGCTTGGTGCCGCGAAGCAGTACGCCCACGTTGTCGCCCGCCTGGCCTTCGTCCAGCAGCTTACGGAACATCTCAACGCCCGTGCAGGTCGTCTTGTCCGTGTCCTTGATACCGACAATCTCGATCTCGTCGCCAACCTTGACGATGCCGCGCTCAATACGGCCCGTTACCACCGTGCCACGACCCGAAATCGAGAACACGTCCTCGACCGGCATCAGGAAGTCACCGTCGATCGCACGCTCCGGCTCCGGAATGTAGCTGTCCATCGCCTCGACCAGCTTCACTACCGACGGAACACCAATGTCCGACGTGTCGCCTTCGAACGCCTTCAGCGCCGAACCCGTGATGATCGGCGTGTCGTCGCCCGGGAACTCGTACGTCGACAGCAGATCGCGGACCTCCATCTCTACCAGCTCCAAGAGCTCCTCGTCGTCAACCTGGTCGGCCTTGTTCATGTACACCACGATGTACGGAACACCGACCTGGCGTGCCAGCAGGATGTGCTCGCGCGTCTGCGGCATCGGGCCGTCTGCGGCGCTGACCACCAGGATCGCACCGTCCATCTGCGCCGCACCCGTGATCATGTTCTTCACGTAGTCAGCATGTCCCGGGCAGTCAACGTGCGCGTAGTGACGGTTGACGCTCTCGTACTCGACGTGCGCCGTCGCGATCGTGATGCCGCGCTCACGCTCTTCCGGGGCGTTGTCGATCTGGTCGTAGGCCTGAACCTCACCACCGTGCTGCTCCGCCATCACCTTCGTCAACGCCGCCGTCAGCGTCGTCTTGCCATGGTCGACGTGACCAATCGTGCCAACGTTTACATGCGGTTTTGTGCGTTCAAACTTCTCTTTAGACATGTCCCTAATCCCGGGGTTGTTTTACCTGCGCGGCCTTCGGCCGCCTGTCGTGCGGCTCAAAAGCCGCGGTTCTTTCGGCGGACGCGGCTTTCGCCACGCCTGCCATCGATTCGATGGAGCCCACACCCGGATTTGAACCGGGGACCTCTTCCTTACCAAGGAAGTGCTCTGCCCCTGAGCTATGTGGGCGCTTATTGCGGCTATCGCCGGTAGCTACGCTTCCTTAAACCAATACTGGAGCGGGTGATGGGAATCGAACCCACATCATCAGCTTGGAAGGCTGAGGTTCTACCATTGAACTACACCCGCCTGATCCTGCCCGGCACGGCCGCGACCCTAAATCACGGGCGTGCAGAAATCCTGACAGTCTCATCAACCAACCGTCCGGATTTCCTTTAGTGCTCAAATTGTTACGTCTAAGCGGACCTGCCAACCCAGTGCCACTTATCTATCTGTTTCCGCGGAAAACGGTGCCGGTCAAACCCTGCTATACTCGTTTTCACCTTCCACGCATGCCCCCGCGTTTACCGAAGGGTCGTGGTGGAGGGGGTAGGATTCGAACCTACGTAGGCATAGCCAGCAGATTTACAGTCTGCCCTCGTTGACCGCTTGAGTACCCCTCCGCGGACACAAGCCGGCTATTGTCTAATCCGTCTCCCCGACTGTCAACACCCCGCGGCTCTTATTTTTCAGCGCCCTGACCGCCCTGCGCCGTCGTCTCGACGGGCCGTCCGGCCTTGCCCGCGGCGGACGTGCCTCCGGGCCGCAGACTCGCAGCCTACTTGATCGACCAGTGCCAGGGCTCGTAGATGATTCCCCACTCATTGTCACGTGGATAAGTCATTGAAAATTCGAACTTTGCCGCGTTCTCGCCGAGCCAGGCAAATGCCTCGGTGGTCTCGAACTCCTCGGTCAGCGGCCGCGAGCCCGGCGTCGCGATATCGACGGCCTGGCCGGTGTGATGTTCGCTAAAGCCGGGTGCCGCATTGACCTTCAGAATGTCGTCGATGGACTGGCCGGCGTTGATCTTCTTGCGAATCAGCCGTGCCTGGTAGTCAATGCTGCGGAATCCCGACACGATCATGAGCCGCACCGAATCGTCGGCGGCCGCCTGCACCATCGCCGTCCACTGCGCCGCAGTATGCGGTGTCAGCCGCTGCATCCGACCGACGAGATTGGGGCCGATATCGACGAGATCAAGGGCCTCGGCGTACTCCGGTGGGCCATTTTTGCCGTAGTCAGCCGGAATCCCGAGTTCTGTGTGCAGGTCGCTAAGCATGGGTGTCTCGGTTGCGAGGGGTTCATTCGGGCCGCGATTGTCCCACAATAAGCCGATGGCACAAGACAGAATATTCGTCGATGAGAAGCTCGGCGACGAACCCTTCCGCTTCGATGAATCCGTTGCACGGGTCTTTCCCGATATGCTCCGGCGCTCGATCCCCGGCTACGCCGCATCGCTGGAAGCGATCGGCTCGCTGGCGGCACGCTACGTGGTGGACGACAGTCGATGCTACGACCTCGGTTGTTCGCTCGGGGGCGCCACGCTGGCAATGCGCCAGGGGCTCGATGCCAGCGGCTGCCGCATCGTGGCGGTGGACAATGCGCCCGCGATGGTCGAACAGCTTGCCGACATCATCGCCGAGGACGATCGCACTCGCGGCGACTCGACGCCGGTCGACATCGTTCTCGAGGATATCCGCGATACCGTGATCGAGAACGCGTCGATGGTCGTACTCAACTACACCCTGCAGTTTCTCGACATGTCCGACCGCGATACGTTGATCGGCAAAATCCACGACGGCCTGCGGCCGGGCGGTTTGCTGGTCCTGTCCGAGAAAGTCATCGACGAGGATCCGCACATGCAAGAACTCCTCATCGACCTTTATCACGAACACAAGCGTCGCAACGACTACAGCGCGCTCGAAATCGCGCGCAAGCGCGCTGCGCTCGAAAACGTGCTGGTCCCGGAGACCGTGAGCGCACACCGGCAGCGGCTGGAAGCCGCGGGCTTCACCAACGTCGCGGTATGGCTGCGCTACTTCAATTTCGTTTCGATCATCGCGATTCGTCAATGACCGGCGAACGAGCATCCATTGACCGCGAGGCCCTTGCGAGCTGTCTCGCCAACCTCGGCCTGGACGCCTGGATCGAACCGCTCGCAGGCCTCATCGATTCGCGGCTATCGGCCAGGGCCCACGGCGACTTCGCGCGCTGGCAGGCCGCGCTGGACAGGATCGCACAATACGCGGGCGATGAAGCGGACGGTCTTGAAGAAGCCCTCAAGGAGCTGTCCCCGTGGCGCAAGGGGCCGTTCGATATCGGCGGCATCCACATCGACAGCGAATGGCGCAGCGACCTGAAGTGGTCGCGGCTCGCAGACGCGATTGCCCCGCTCGCGGGCAGGCATGTTCTCGACGTCGGCTCCGGCAATGGCTACTACGCGCTGCAGATGCAGGCAGCCGGCGCCGCCACCGTCATTGGCGTCGACCCGACGCTGCTCTACGTCATGCAGTTCATTGCCGTTCGTCAGTTTCAGCGCGACGAGCGCGTGTTCGTCGTGCCGGCGAGGCTGCACGAACTCCCTCTCCCGG
Organism: Woeseiaceae bacterium; assembly: GCA_030066625.1. Classification (GTDB taxonomy): domain Bacteria; phylum Pseudomonadota; class Gammaproteobacteria; order Steroidobacterales; family Woeseiaceae; genus UBA1847. Next base: position 2,690 of record JASJBG010000236.1, on the reverse strand, counting down.
CTAAACGATTCGATACGACCTTTTCGATGGGCGTCCTGTACCACCAGCGCTCGCCGATCGATCACCTGCGCCAACTGCGCGACACACTAAAGCCCGGCGGGCAGCTTGTCCTCGAGACGATCTTCGTGCCCGGTGACGAGTCCTTTGCCTGCACGCCGGCGGATCGGTACGCGCGCATGAAGAACGTCTGGCTGCTGCCGACGATTGCCGAGCTCGCAACCTGGCTGAAGCGCACCGGCTACAGCGACGTTGAGATCGTGGATACGTCGCTGACGACAACGGACGAACAGCGCGCAACGGAGTGGATGACCTTCGAGTCTCTGGCGGAAGCGCTGGATCCGAACGATCCCTCGAAAACCGTCGAAGGGTGGCCGGCGCCGCGTCGAGTCGTCGTCACGGCAACCTCGCCATAAGGCCAAAAAAGAACGGCGGGCCCGAGGGCCCGCCGTCCATGCTCGAATACCGAGCGGTCTTGCTTACGGCTCGAAGCTAATCGAGAGTCCCGAAAGGTCGAACTCGTTCGATCCGAACAGGAACTGCTCGTAGGTCGTGCCGGTCGCCGAGAACGGGCCACCGGACGACAGGTCGACCGCGGTACCGATCGAGCCGTCGCCCGCGGATACGCCGACGATACCGTCGACAGCGTCGACGTTGCCGTAGGCGATATCGATCTCGCCGCTCGGGTATAACGTTACCGAGAACGTATTCGAGTTGCCGGCCGGGAACTCCGATATATCGGTGAAGCTGACCGTGAACGAAGACCCGTCACCGAGGGCGGTGATGAAGCCTCCTGCCGACGGGTTCAAGTCGTCCCACAGCGGCGCGATGCGCGGCGGAGCTGCCTCGAGCTCGGCGATGCTCTCGCTGAAGTCCGTGTCACCTTCGCCAAACGTCAGGTTGCCGTTGGAGTTCACCCAGACGCTCGTGTAGGAACCTCCCTGGAATGGGAAGGCGAAGTCGAGCGAGACTTCGGCGGTGTCATCGTCGCCGAGTAACAGGAGGCCCGGCGGCAGCGTGAACACGTCGAGGACGTAGCGGCCTTCGTCGAACGGTGCGCCCTGGCCGGGATCAACGCCATCGAAGTCGTAGTCGCAGCAGAACGTCACGCCGATGGCGTAGGTGCCGTCCTCCGGTACCGTGTACTCGATCCTCGACAACAGTCCGTTTGCGTCGTCGTTGAATGCGACGAGTTGCGCGGTCGCCGGATCACACGGATTCGATTTCGCCGGCTTGCTGCTGTCGTTGTCGCACTGGAATACGCCGAGTACGGAGTCGATCTGACCGGTTACTACTTCCGCGATCAGCGTCTCGCCGGCGCGCAGCTTGTTCTTCAAGCGATAGAAATCGATATCCGCTGCGGCCGGTGCAATGCTCGAGAACTTCGTTCGCGTCGGAATCGTATCGAAAGGCAAGTTCGCAATCGACGCATCCGCCAGCGAGTTGTTGTTCTCGAAGCGGTCCGCGTACTCCTTGCTGTAGCCCTTGAACGTGAACGAGCTGTCGTCACCGATATCAACGTTAAACGAGAACTGCTCATAGACAGCCGCGCTGGAGCGCATGTTGATGCCCTTCGTGCGGTTCTTGGAGACGTCGTCGAGGTCTACCGAGGTTTCGAAGCCGCTGGTCGCGAACGAACCGGCGCTGGCGCCGACGAGGCCGTCAGGTGAGGTCAGACCATAGTGGTGAATGTTCAGGTCCCACCACTTCGGCCGCACGCCAGTGTTCTCGCCGTCCGGCAGGCAGCGCTTGCTGTTGTCGGTGATCTTGATCGTGAACGTGTTGGAGCCGCCGAAGAAGAACTCCGGAACATTCTCCCAGGTCACGAAGAACTCGTTGCCCTTGATTTCGTAGAAGATCCGGCCACCTTCGGTGACGTTCAGGTCATCCCAGAAACCGGCAATTCGTGGCGGTCCCGTGACGAAGGCCGCACCGCTCTCGATGAAGGTCAGGCCTTCTGCCGGGGCACCGAAGGTCATGAAGCCGTTGCCGTTGATGTAGACCGAGTCGTACGCCTGGCCCGCGATGCAGTACGGGAAGGGCAGCGCAACCTGCACGTTGCCGTCGTCGCCAGTATTCAGGTCATCACCGGGCTGCGGCGAGTTGAAGATGACGTCGATTCCGCTTGCCGTCGCACCGGCTGCGGCCGATACAGTCGTGAACTCGTTCGGAATGTCGGTGCTGCCGTCCGAGGATTCGAGTGCGCCGCTATGGAACTCCTCCGGACCTGGCAGCGGCGAGGCTGGCGGCGTGCTGAATCCGCCGGCGAGGATCTCGTCGACGTACACCGCGTATTCAGCCCCTGGCGTCAGGTTGCGAATCGTATAGACGCCCGTTAGCGGGTTAGCCTGCGAGAAGTCGTCGGTGAAATCACTGGTTATGGCCGACACCGCGTCGAAGAACGGGTTGGAAACGTTACGCGCGATGACGTTGACACCGGTCACTCGGTTGGCCCCGAGAAAAACCGAGCCTTCGATCGTCGCGGTCGTCGTCGCAAAGCTCGCCTCCGGGTAAAGCTGCGAGATCGATGCGACGTCATCCGCGTTCGGCGTGCGCGATACCTGGTCGATGCCCCCGAACAGGAACGGGTACATCGTCTCGATGACCTCGGCGTTGTCCGGGTTCGGCGGCAGGCCGAAGGTGTTGTCCGGATTCGGGCCCGAAGTATCGCCGACGCCGATGAAAAGCTGGCC
>JASJBG010000235.1 GCA_030066625.1 Woeseiaceae bacterium | reverse complement strand
AAGTCCGATCCCGACTACGATTCCTGCGCCGCGATGCGCGCCGTCATCGAGTAGCTATTAATCCACCGTCCACGGGCTCGGCCCGCGGATGAAGTCCGTGATGCTCTTCGTGCGCTGCATGCGCGTCGGGTGATGCGCGTAGAACGCGTCTTCGTAAGCTTGCGCAGGCTGGCGGTAGATAACGCCAAGTGCGGTCGGCAGGTGCAGGTCGATGAGCATGCGCGCGAGGTGCGGGTTGCCTTCGTCATGCACGAGCACATCTTCCGGCGACGCTGTCGCATCGACGATCTCGAGCGCGAACGACGCCGGATTGAACGCGATGCCTTTCGCATCGTCTTCGCCGAACAGCATCGGCTCACCGTGACGCAGGTGCAGCTGCGTGTCCTTCGCCGACTTGCGATCCGTGAAGCCCGCAAACACGTCTTCGTTGTAGACGATGCAGTTCTGGTAAATCTCGGTCAGCGACGCGCCGTTGAATGCGTGCGCCTGCTCGAGCACGTGTGCCATGCCGGTCTTGTCAGTATCGATGCCGCGCGCGAAGAACCTGGCGCCCGAGCCGAGCGCAAAGTCGCCCGGCGACACCGGCGCATCGTACGAGCCGCCGGGACTCGATGGCGACGTCGTGCCGACCCGCGACGTGGGCGAGTACTGTCCCTTGGTGAGCCCGTAGATCTCGTTGTTGAACAGCAGGATCTTCAGACCCACGTTGCGCCGCAGCGCGTGCAGCAGGTGGTTGCCACCGATCGACAGCGCGTCGCCGTCGCCCGTTGCGACCCAGACATCGAGCTCGGGGTTCGCGAGCTTGAGGCCGGTTGCGACGGCCGGCGCGCGGCCGTGAATCGTATGAAAGCCGTAGGTATCGACGTAGTAGGGGAAGCGCGCCGCGCAGCCGATTCCGGATACGAAGGCCGTGTTCGCTTTGCTTGCGCCGACCTTCGCCAGCATGGTCTGCACGGCACGCAGGATGGCGTAGTCGCCGCAGCCCGGGCACCAGCGAACCTCCTGCGAGGTAGCGAAGTCCTTTGCCGTCAGTGCGCGCGTCATGCCGTTTGCTCCTGCTGGATACGATCGACGAGTTCGTCGATTCGAAACGGCTGGCCGCTCACCTTGTTATAAGGAATGGGTTGCACGTCGAGCTTGTCGCGCAGCAGCGTCGTCAGTTGACCGTTATTCATCTCGGGGACCAGGACTTTGTTAAAGCCGCCGAGCAGGTCGCCAAGGTTCTTCGGCAGCGGATTCAGGTGACGCAGGTGCACCATGCTTGCCCCGGTGTGCCGGGTCGCCTGGAAGATCGGGCCATAGGTCGAGCCCCAGCCGACGACCACGATGTCGCCGCTGGTCTCGCCGACCTCGACCGACTGGTCGTCGATGAAGTCCGCGACCTTGTCCACCTTCGCCTGTCTGAGCTCGGTCATGCGCTGGTGGTTTTCAGGGTCGTAGGAAATGTGACCGGTCGCGATGTCTTTCTCGAGCCCGCCGATGCGATGCATCAGCTCCGCGGTGCCGGGCGTGATCCAGTTGCGGCCGAGAGTCGCGTCGTCGCGAGCGAACGCCTGGTGCTGTGGTGTCGTCTCCGCTGACGGCTGCGGCGCCTGGTGCGTTGCAATCGGCGCATATGAGCTGAAGTCCGGGATGCGCCAGGGTTCGGCGGCATTGGACATGTAGCCGTCGGCGAGCAGGATTACGGGCGTCATGTGTCGCAGCGCGATACGGGTCGCCTCGATCGCCGCATCGAAGCAGTCGCCGGCTGACGATGCCGAAACAACCGGCATCGGCGTATCGGCATTGCGGCCGTAAACCGCCTGGTACAGGTCGCTTTGTTCGGTTTTGGTCGGCAGGCCGGTCGATGGTCCGCCGCGCTGCCAGTTGACGATCACGAGAGGCAGCTCTGCGCTGACCGCGAGCCCCATCGCCTCGGTTTTCAACGCGATGCCCGGGCCCGAGCTCGAGGTTACGCCGATCATGCCGGCGTAGGATGCGCCGATGGCCGCGCAGATCGCTGCGATTTCGTCCTCGGCCTGAAATGTACCGACGCCGAGTTCGCCGAGGATCGACAGTCGATGCAGCAGCGGCGATGCCGGAGTGATCGGGTACGAACAGAACATCACCGGCCGGTCGGCGAGTTCTCCCGCGGCAGCGAGGCCAAGTGCGAGCGCTTCCGCGCCCGTGATGCTGCGGTAGTCGCCCGCGGGCATCTCGGCCGGCTCGACGTGCACGTGCGGCAACGCCGCCGAGACTTCCGTCGTCTCGCCATAGGCGTGCCCCGCGCGCAGCGCCGCGACGTTCGCCTCGGCGAGCGTCGGCTTCTTCGCAAGCCGCCGATTGATCCAGGCCTCGATGGGCTCGAGTTCGCGGTCGAACATCCAAAGAAGCAGTCCGAGCGCCCAGAAGTTCTTGCAGCGGCCGCCTTCACTCTTGCTGAGGCCGAACGGCTTCACGGCCTCCAGGTTGAGCCGGCCGATATCCGCGGTTACAAGCTGGAAATCGCCGAGCGCGTCGTCATCACGGGGGTCGTGGTCGTACCCGGCCTTCGCGAGTGCGCGCTCGTTGAAGGCGTCGTTGTTGAGGATGACGAGGGCCCCGGGCCTGAGCATCGGCAGGCTGACCTTGAGCGCGGCCGGGTTAAACGCGACGAGCACGTCGGGCGTGTCGCCGGCCGTCGTGATTAGCCCGCTGCCGAGGTTGATCTGGTAGGCGGAGACACCAAAGGTCGTGCCGACCGGTGCGCGGATTTCGGCCGGATAGTCCGGAAAGGTCGCGAAGTCGGCGCCGGCAAGCGCGGTGGATACCGCGAATTGCGATCCCATGAGCTGGATGCCGTCGCCGGAGTCGCCCGCGAGACGGACGACGATAGAGTCTACGTCTTTGTTTTTATTCACGAAAAATAATCAGGAGCTATACAGAGTCGGTGCCGGGCTCGGCGCCTCGCGTGGATTATCGCAGAGCCCACGTCGGCGGTCATTCGTTCATCTCGAATTCGCGGACAGCAAGCCGACGCTCACCGATATTGGCCGGCCGCCGTCTGCCGCCCGAGTCGCTTGAACTGCCGGACGACTTCGCATAGCGTACGCGATCCGAAGGAATTCGAGCCCGCTCACTATGACTTTCGTCGTTACCGAAGCCTGCATCAAGTGCAAACTCACCGACTGTGTCGAGGTCTGCCCCGTGGATTGCTTCCATGAGGGGCCGAACTTCCTCGTCATCGACCCCGATGAGTGCATCGACTGCACGCTCTGTGAGCCCGAATGCCCGGTCGAAGCAATTTACTCGGAAGACGAGCTGCCGGCGGGGCAGGAGAAGTTCCTCGAGTTGAACGCCGAGCTGTCGCAGGAATGGCCCGTCATTACCGAGATGAAAGAGCCGCCGCCGGACTCCGACGAGTGGCGCGAGGTCAAGGACAAGCTCCAGTACCTGGAGCGATAGCGTCGCCTCAGGAGCCGTCGTCCGGCCGCTCGTACATCTTCTCCCACTCCAGCCCGATCTCGACGACCGGCAAGGTCTCGAGGAACGGGTACTTGGCATTCAACAGCTCGGTGTCGCGTTCGACCTTTGTGTCATCGATCATCATGATCGCCCCGTCGAAGCTTACGTTGCCCAGGAAGGTCTCGTCGAACGTGTGCCGGTACTGCAGTTCGCCGAAATAGTTCGCGCTGCCGGCGACAATCTCGAACGGCACCGTGAAGTCGTGCGCGTAGTAGTGCGTCTGGAAGCAGTAGTAGCCCCGGTACCACAGTTCATAGCGGCCGGCTGGCAGCACGGTCGCTGACAGGTAGCCGCGTCCCTTGGGTACGTCGTAGTCGTAAGCGTCTTCCGGTTTGGACTTGTTACCACCAGACGGAATAGCCGACAGGTCTCCAACGAATGCCTCGGTCGCCGCTTCGGTCCCCCGGTACAGCAGGCTGTAGCTCTGGCAGCGAAAGTCTTCGGAATCCACCGGGCTGCCGGGAAAAGCGCCGTCGCCCTCGAGGTAGCCCGAGAACATGGACGAGCCGACCAGCACGCCCTCTGTCGATGTATCGATGACCGGGGTTGCACCTTCCTCGACGGGAAACACCGTGACGGTACCCTGGCAGGCGGCCAGCAGCAGTATTGCGGGAACAAGGACCAGGTTGCGCATCACGTCGTCTCCTCGGTAAGACTGTCGCCTTCGTCGATGAACCGGATCAGCAGCGCGGCAAGCTCCGGTCCTTTTTCTTCCTGCAGGAAGTGACCTGCGTTTTCGATCGTCACGTGCGCCTGTCCATCCGCACCCGGCACGTGTTTCTGCCAGACGCGTTCACCGCCGCGCGTGATCGGGTCGCGATTCGAAAAGCAGGTCAGGAACGGTTTCTCCCAGCCCTCGAACACTTTCCAGGCGGCGCGGTTGGCCTCGGTCGCGGGGTTGTCCGGTGTCGTCGGTACCAGCGCCGGGAAGGCGCGCGCGCCGTGCTTGTACTTCGACGACGGGAAAGGTGCATCGTAGGCGGCGATGACCTGCTCGGACAGGTCCGCGACCGTCCCCTTGTCGATGATCTTGCCGATCGGGAAGTACGGGCTGTAGGCGGCGAAGGTCTGCCATGCCTTGAATGCCTTCGGCATTTCCTGGTCACCGGTCGGAAGGCCGCCGTTGCCGAGCGCTATCCGTGCGAAGCGCTGCTCGTTCTCGGCCGCGACGCGCAGGCCGATCAGCGAGCCCCAGTCCTGGCAGAACAGCGTGATGTCCTCGAGTTCGAGCTGCTCGATGAAGTCCCGCATCCAGGCCACGTGCCCGGCAAACGTGTAGGCGCTCTTGCTGGTCGGCTTGTCCGATTTGCCGAAACCAATCAGGTCCGGTGCGATTACGCGGTGCCCGGCCTCGACCAGCGGCGGAATCATGTGCCGGTACAGGTACGACCAGCTCGGTTCGCCGTGCAGCAGCAATACCGGTGCGGCATCGCGGGGGCCTTCGTCGACGTAGTGCATCCGCAGGCCGTCGATTTCGACGTAGTGCGGGGCGAACGGGTAGTCCGGGAGACCGTCGAAACGTGACTCCGGTGTGCGCACGTGGTTCATGCTGTCGTTACTCTTTGCCAATCCTGAGGTCGCAGGCGGTCTATCATAGCGAGCATGAACGAAGCTGACGTCGAAAATCGAAAACCAAGCATTCCCGCCCGCATCGTGCGGGCGGTAACCTCCGCCTATTTCGACCTGATCGACAAAGAGCGCGTCGACGTGGCGCCGTCGCGCCGCCGACTCGCGCTGCTCGGCCGTTTCATTCCGGCCGCGAGCGGCGTGCGCGTCGAGGCCACCGAAGTCGCCGGCCTCGAGTCCGAGTGGCTGAGCCCGGCCGATGCGCCGGACAACAAGGTGCTGCTCTACCTGCACGGCGGCGCGTACGTGCTCGGCGGCTGCGATTCACATCGCCACCTGGTGAGCTATCTTGCACGCGCGGGCAACATCCGCGCGCTGCTGCCGGAATACCGGCTGGCGCCGGAGCACCCGTTCCCGGCTGCCATCGACGACGCCGTCGAGGTCTATCGGGCGCTGCTTGCGGACGGTTTCGACGCGGCCGATATCCTGGTCGCCGGGGATTCGGCTGGTGGTGGACTGACCGTTGCAACCATGTTGAAGCTGCGCGAGCTGGGCGAGCCGCTGCCGGCAGCCGCGTTCCTGCTGTCGCCCTGGCTCGACTTGTCGGCAAGTGGTGAATCGATGCAGACGCGCAACGAGCACGACCCCTGGTTCGAGGCGACGGACATCCCGATCGTCGCCCGCTACTACTGCGGCGAAGACGAGGTGACGAATCCGCTCGTGTCACCCGTCTATGCGGACATGAGCGGAATGCCGCCCGTCTATATCCAGGTAGGCAACGACGAGATCCTGCTGAGCGACGCGACACGGCTGGCCGACAACATTCGGGCGGCCGGCGGCGAGGTCGACATCGAGGTGTGGCAGGAGATGTGGCACGTGTTCCAGGCCTTCCTACTGGTCATGCCGGAGAGCCGCGAAGCCGTCGCGAAGATGGGCGCGCAAATGCGCGAGGTGGCGGCTACCTAGAGTCCCGGCTTCTGTGCGTCGTCGAACATCCGGATAAGGAATGAGCGAATAGCCGGCACGGCTTCTTCCTTGCTCATCAGCCGCTGCTGCTCGAGCACCTTCGCCATGTCGTTGATCGTTCGGCGTCCGTCGATCAGCGACATGATGTACGAGTAAATCTGCGTCGTCGCGGCCTGGGTCCGGAACGACTGCGTCAGCGGCACGGGTTCCTTGCCGGTCACGATCCAGTCGGGCAGCGCTCGGTGTCGTGGCACTTTCTTGATGTCGCGTTCCTTCCAGGCCGAAAAGGAAAACACCTTTTCCTGGCGACCGTGGCGGCTCGCCGGCGAGCACATGTAGGGAATCGTCGCCTGCGAAACATACGGATCGCCGAAACCGCTCTCCGCAACGATTGCCTTGGTCTCTTCCGGGCTGTAACGCCG
>JASJBG010000073.1 GCA_030066625.1 Woeseiaceae bacterium | reverse complement strand
ATTCGGCCGTGCTCGCGGTCGTCTACAGCGTGTTTCGGTTCCCGCTCGTCGAGGTCTTCGCACCGCCCAGTGGCGACTTCACCGCGATTCGTGAGCTGTCCGCGTTCATGATGATCGGCCTTTCGAGCTACGTCATGGCCGACGCGATCGTACTCGTATCCGGCGGCGTCCTGCGCGGGGCCGGCGACACGCGCTGGCTGATGGTCGTCTCTGTGTCGCTGCACTGGGCCATGCTGGTCGCCCAATACCTGATCATCCGGGTTTTCGACTTTAGCGCCCGGGTTTCCTGGGTTGCCTTCGCGATCATGGTGCTCGTCATCGCACTTGTTTATGCGCTGCGGCTCAGGCGCGGCCGATGGCGCGATCCGGATGTGCTCGAACGGGTGATGGCGGAGTAGCGGAAGCCAACTCCCGACCTCGCAGAGCAACTTGCCGGGTACTCACGGCCTATGGCGCGATTTCTGAGCTCGCTAAACGAATGGCGCTGACCGGGACCGCTGCAGCGTGTAGCAGCCTGATCCGGCCGTTTGCGAGACAGAATCGATGCGCACTGACTCTCTGCTGATTTGCACAGCGCGATTCTACTCCCGTAAGGTGATTCAGGGCGGCCGGAACGCAAGCGCGCAAAGATCCGTGCGCCGCCAGAAACCTATAGGCATGGAGAAGACTAATGAAAAACGCTGTCAGCATTACGCTAGCCATTTTCCTGTTCGGGATGAGCGCTTCTGCCGAGGCCGGTGGCTTTGTGCACGCGAGCGGGGAATTTACGGTCGAAATTGACTTTGCCTCACTGGAATTAACCCCGGTGGACGAAAATTGCCTGTTGACCGTTGAGGGGGTAGTCAGATTTACGGGTACCCTGCAAGGTTTTGCTCCCGGAAGGACGCGAGCTTTGGCACTTGCCTCGTGCAGTGACGTTGCCGCTGTTCCGCCTGGCACTTTCGAAGACGTATTCACGTCCGCGCTGGAATTTGCCGGAAAGATCGATGGACAGCCGATTGTTGCGGATCTTACCTATCGGGGCCGAACAGCAGTGGGCGGAGCTATCGATGCCGTGATCGTGCTGTCGAATGGCGCCAGAGGGCGGCTGTTTGTTGACGCGATTGTAGCTGCGGGCGGTACGTACAGCGGCTATTTGAAATTGACTAACTGACCAGCGCTCGACGATCGGTCGACGTCGGCTGCGTCTCGCGAACACGGCGAGTATGCTTAGCTTGCAGCTCGCGCGCTTTGCGGAGCAACGCCAGTCTATGGCAATCGAGCGGCGGCGCCTGCCCCTACGGCAAGATGCTGTCGCTGGCGATCGTAAGCGGCCGATCCGTTCTGTCGGGAAGGCACGCTGAAGGCGAGCGCGGATGACCTGAACTACCTGATCGACCAGGGCGCGGACGTCAACAAACGCTATCACCTCGACTGGACGCCACTTAGCTGCGCAGCGACGTACGACAGCCTGACGGCCCTCAAGGTCCTGCTCGACCGCGGTGCCGACATCCGTGCGAGGGACACCTATGGCGAGACGGCCCTCGACAGGGCCAGGGACAACGGCAACGAAGAAATCGTCAAGTACCTGCGGAGCTATCGTCCGTAGCCGCATGGGGCTGCTAGAGCGCAATCCTGTCCAGTGACAAAGTCGCACGGAGCGGCTTGTCGAGGCGATAGACTGTCGATCGATTGCGGCCCTGTGCCTTGGACTCGTAAAGCGCGTCGTCAGCACCACGCAACAGCTGCCCGGGTCGATCTGCTTCGTAAGGCCACGCGATGGCTGCTCCGATGCTGACGGTGACAACATCCGCTGCATCGGAAGCTTTGTGCTCGATTTCGAGAGCTGCAATCTCCGCAACGACGTATTCTGCATAGTCGCGAACGTACTGTTCGTTCGGGTCGTAAAGCACGACGACAAACTCTTCGCCGCCGTAGCGCGCAACCTGGTCCAGCGGTCGATGCACGGAGCCGGCCAGGCTCTCGGCGACCGCCTGGATCACGTGATCGCCTGGACGATGTCCATAGCAGTCGTTGTAGAGCTTGAAGAAGTCGATATCGATGAGGACGACGGCGAGCGCCTGCTGTTCACGACGGGCTTGCTTCCAGACATCATCGAGATGCTCGTCAAAACTACGTCGGTTGTCGATACCGGTCAGACCATCGGTCCGGGCCAGGTTTCGCAGTAACTTCTTCTTGTGAAACAGTTCCCGTGAGTCGAGCTCGAACAGGAAGCACGCGTACATTCCGATCAGGTTGGCGAACAACAGGAACAAGGTGCCATGGGCCATCTTGCCGACAGGCGCGTCATAGATGATCCCGAGCGTAACGAAGGTAATAAAAACCGGCCAGCCGGCAATTGTCGCCTGGCGAAAGCGCAGGCCGAGCACCAGGTAAACGTAGAACGTGGTAAAGATCGTGCCCCAGACTACAAACGGCGTACCTGACTTTGCGGCGATAGCACCAACGACTACAGTCGATGCGCCAACCACCGCGCCTGCCACCATGATCAGGTAAGGCAGTCGCGGATCTGCTGGCCTCGCAAGCGTCAGGGTGAATAAGACCACCAGCACGCTCAGCATGGTGACGGCCCTTAGCTTGATGACCGGCAACGAAAATTCGACGGGCATCAGCAGCCAGTCCAGCACGCACACACCCGATATCAGGAGAAACCCGATGACGATGGCGATCTGTGCCATCGGCAGCGTGCGTCGTTGGAAATAGTGGCGAAACTCGCGCTCTTCCTCGGATGTCCTGTCGGGCAGGAGTATCTTGCGAATCCAGACTTTCGGCTCAACCGTGGAGTAGTAGTTCAGATAGGGCATACACGAGGGGCCGAGCAATAGATCTCACCTGTGTATCGGCAGGAACCGAAAACCCTTGAGCCGCCGAGGGCCGAACGCTGCGGGAAACGCTTTGCCGCGTTATTCCAACGCTTTGCCGCAATGCCGGCTCCCCCGGGAAACGAAACGCGTTTCCATTGCATCCAAGCGACACATAAAGGGGAAGCAGGTTCCAGGAGTGGGGATATGTCGCTGATTCGTTTGTCGGCCGATAACCCGGCGTCGCTGCTAGCGGCCGCCGTTCTCGTCATTGTCTTCGGCATCGTCGGCGTCATCACGCTGCCGATCCAGATGCTGCCTGACATCGAGTATCCGCAGATCAATGTGAATACGTCGTGGCGCAATGCGGCGCCGCAGGAAATCGAGGCCAACATCATCGAGCCGCAGGAAGAAGCCCTTCGGCAGGTGTCGGGAGTGATCGAGCTGTCCAGCAACATCAACCCGGGCAACGGCAACGTGAACCTGCAGTTCGACGTCGGCAGCGACCTGCAGTCGGCGGTGCTCGATGTCCTCAATGCACTGAACAACGTCCCGGAGTCGCCGGCCGATGCGGACGAGCCCGAGATCCAGGTAGGCGGCTTCGACTTTCCGGTCGCGACGCTACTCGTACACAGCCGCAACGCGGAAGATCGCCGTGACGTAGCGGAGTTCCAGCGCGTCATCGACAATGAGGTCGAGCCGAGGCTGCTGGCGGTTTCGGGCGTGCAGCGGGTAAACCTGCCGAGCGAGCGCGACGAGATGGTGCTCATCACATTCGATCCTTATCGCGCGGCCGCGCTGGGCATCCAGGTCTCTGACATCGCAGCCACTGTTGAGCAGGCGACGGATGCAACAGGTGGTCTTGCGAGTGTCGGCCGTCGCCAGTACACGGTGCGCTTCCTCGGCGGCTTCGACCTCGACGAGATCGAGAGCCTGATCGTTGCGCAGCGAGCCGGGCAGCCGATCTACCTGCGCGACGTTGCCGATGTTTCGACCGCGCTTTATCCGCGCAGCGGCTTCATGTACCGGACCGGCCGGCCCGCCTACTACATCCGGGTGCAGGCTCGCTACGGCGCGAACACGGTCTCGATTCTCGATGACATTAACGCGGCGATTGATGAACTGAATGCCGGTCCGCTGGCAGCCGACAACCTCGAGATCACGCTGAGCTTCGACGCGTCGGTACACATCCGCCGTGCGCTTGCGCTCGTCAATGGCAACCTCGTGCTGGGCGTGTTCCTCGCGCTCGGCATACTGTGGCTGTTCCTGCGTGGCTGGCGTGCAACGCTGATGATCGCGCTGACTATTCCATTCTCGCTGCTTGCATCTCTGCTCGCGCTGTCCTGGTTCGGACGCAGCCTCAACGTAGTCTCGCTTGCCGGGCTGGCCTTTGCGGTTGGGCTCGTCCTCGACGCGGCAATCATCGTGCAAGAGAACATCGTACGCCTGCGGCAGACAGGCCTGTCGCGCGCCGAGGCCGCCCGTGCCGGTCCTTCGCAGGTCGTCGGTGCACTGTTCGCATCAACGATGACCAGTGTCGCGATCTTCCTGCCGATCCTGTTCATGGAGGGACTCGAGGGCCAGCTATTCGCCGACCTTGCGCTGACGCTGTCGGTCGCCGTCGTGACCTCGATGATTGCGGCGCTGACGATACTGCCGGTCGCCAGCAACTACTTCCTCGACGAGATCCGCGGCGAGGATCGCCTTGGAAAACTGTGGGACCGGATCGCCGGACGCATCGTCGGGCTGACCAACACGCCGCGGCGACGCTCCGGCTGGATCGTAGCCCTTTTGACCATTCCGCCGCTCGTGGCGTGGGCACTTGCGCCAAAACTGGACTTCCTGCCGAAGGCCGACTCCGACGGTGTGCAGGTGTTCTTCAGCATGCCCGAGGGCATCCCGCTGCGGATGATCGAGAACGAGCTGATGGCCGAGGTCGTGGACCGGCTGCAGCCGCACGTGGATGGCGACGCCTGGCCGGGGATTGCCGGCTACAACGTTTACTCCTATGGTGCCAACGCGTCGGGTGTGTATATCTACCCGGCGAACCCGGCGGAGGCGCAGGAACTCATTGAGGCGTTGCGCGACGATATCCTGGACGGCCTGCCGGGCACGGATACCTTCGTATCGCGGGACAGCCTGCTGAACATCGGCATCTCGGGTGGTCGCAATATCAACATCGACCTGCAGGGTCCCGAACTTCGCCCCCTGATGGATGCGGCGCGTGTCGGACAGGAGGCGATCAACGAGACGCTCGAGGGCTGGTCGGTCCGCGCGCTGCCCGGCGTGTCGCTGTCGCGGCCCGAACTGCAGCTCGTGCCGGACGACCTGCGCATCGCACAGTCCGGGCTTGATCGCAGCGTGGTTGCCGACGCCGTTCGCGCATTCACGGGCGGGCTTTTCGCCGGCCGCTACTTCGACGGCAACGAATCCCGGAACGTCATCATCTGGGGCGGCGGCTGGGATACGCCGGAAGATCTTGCCGGCCTGCCGATATGGACGCCCGCTTCGGGTATCCAGGTCATCGGCGAACTGGCCCCCCAGCAGCGGGAAGTCGGCCCGACCCAGCTGCGTCGGGTCAACGGCCAGCGCACGGTCACGCTGCAGGTACTGCCGCCGGCCAATATGACGATGGAAGACGCGCTCGAAACGCTGCAGGCGGGCGTCGGGCCGCTGGTCGAGCAGGCGCTGCCGCAAGATGCGGAACTCTTCTACCGGGGCTCCGCGGACCGGCTCGCGTCAGCGGTCGGCGAGATGGGCCGGAACTTCGTGCTCGCCGTGCTGATTCTCGGCCTGATCATGGCGGCGATGTTCCGGTCCGTGAAGGACAGCCTGATCGTCGTGCTGGTGATGCCGCTGGCGGTCGTCGGAGGCGTCATCTCGCTGCGCGTGCTCAACCTGTTTACGTACCAGGCGCTGGAGCTCCTGACGATGATCGGCTTCATCATCATGCTCGGCCTGGTCGTCAACAACGCCATCCTGCTCGTGCACCAGACGCGCGTCGCCGAGCGCGCTGGCATGAGTCGCCGCGAAGCGGTTGCACAGGCCATCCGCATCCGGGTACGGCCGATATTCATGAGCACGCTGACATCCATATTCGGCATGTTGCCGCTGATGCTGGTTCCCGGAGTCGGCAGCGAGATCTATCGCGGCCTCGCGACCGTAATCGTCGGCGGCATGTGCGTCAGCACCATATTCACGCTGCTGCTTCTGCCAAGCATCCTGCGTATCGGCGAGAACCGGCAGCCCGCGCCGGCCACGTCGCCGGCCCACATCAACTATGCGAGGACATCCTGATGAAAACGCTTCGCTACACGCTTTTGAACGTAGTCATTGTCGGTGCGCTGTGCCTGGCGCCGTCATTCGCCATCGCGCAGTCGGACGATGCCGTGCTGGTCACGGTCACGGAGGTCGTGACGGAAGACATGTCCCCGATGGTTCCCACCGCCGGAACGGTCTTCAGTCGCAACGCCACGCAGATCACTGCCGGGCTGGCCGCGCGCATCGAATGGATTGCAGAGCCCGGTGATTTTATTCGCCGCGGTGATGTCGTCGCCCGTTTCGACTGCGACATGCTCGAGCTGCGTCGCGAGGAACTGCTGGCAACAGCAGAACGCGAGCAGGTCAATCTCGAGACCTTCAGTCGCGAGGCGGCGCGCCTCGAGGAGGCGCGCGCAAAGCTGGTTGCCTCCGAGACCCAGCTAATACTGATGCAGGGCGAGCGCGGCCGCGCTGCCAGCGATCTCAAGATCGCCGAGGTTCGAATTCGCCAGACGGACAACGAACTCGAACGCTGCCTGGCACGCGCGCCGTTCGACGGCGTCGTCACGGCGAGGATGCGTACGGCCGGCGAAGACGTGGAGCGCAGCACCGTGCTCGCGGCGATGACGGACACTGAAAACCTGGAGGTTCGCGCCTCCGTACCGATTCGCTACCTGCCGCGCATTCGCGCCGGGTCGATCACGCCGGTGCAGATCAACACTCTTCGCTTCGAGGGCCGCATCCGCAAAGCGGTGCCGGCCGGCGACGCTGCGTCACAGACCTTCGAGGTGCGGATAGACCTGCCCGCGTCAGCGCCGGACTTTATCGCCGCCGGGCAGCTCGTCAGCGTATCGCTGCCGCTCGCGGCGTCGAGCGTCATGACGGTGCCGCGCGATTCGATCGTGCTGCGTGAAGAAGGCACCTTTGTCATGCGCATTACCGATGACGGTACGGCGGAGAAGGTCACGATCCAGGTCGACGATGCCACCGGGCAGCGCGTTGCCGTGCGTGGCGAACTCAATCCGGGCGACCGGGTTGCGGTCCGCGGCGCCGAGGCGCTGGACGACGGCGAGCTCGTTGCGATTCGCACCGAGACCTGAAGCAAGGCTGGCATTGCGAGTTTGTGGTGTTGCGGTTTATAAAGCAGCCTTGTATTCGCCGGGTGGCGGTTTGTCTTCATGTTGAATGAGCTTTTCAAAAACCGGGAGCGGTCGTTCTGGGTACTGAACGTGCTCGGCTGGGGCGGCTACACGGGAGCCGCCTACCTGGGTGCGGTCACCCACGAGAAACCGGACACGTTCATCGCTGTCAGCGTCGCCGCCGGATTGATCGGCTTCCTGATTACGATACCGATGCGCTACGGCTACCGCGTCCTGTGGAATCGGTCGTCGTGGCAGGTTTCCGCCGGCGTCCTGCTGATCAGCTACCTCGCGGCGGCCGTCTGGCGTTTCTTCCATAACCAACTGTATTGGGACTGGGTCAAGAACGGCTACACGCCCGAGAGCATCTGGTACAACCTCGATGGCGTCACGGGCTCCTTCTACATCCTGCTGTGCTGGAGCGGACTCTACTTCGGCATCAAGTACCACCGTCAGCTCCAGGAGCAGACGGAGCAGACGCTGAAGGCGACGGCGGCGGCCCACCAGGCCCAGCTGATGGCACTGCGTTACCAGCTGAACCCCCATTTTCTATTCAACACGCTGAATGCGATCTCGACACTGATCCTCGATCGCGAAAACGAAACGGCAAACCTGTCGGTCACGCGGCTGAGCGATTTCCTGCGTTATTCGCTGGACAACGATCCGATGAAGACGGTCACGCTGCGGCAGGAGCTCGAAGCACTGGATCTTTATCTCGAGATCGAGAAGGTGCGTTTCAACGAGCGCCTTACCGTTCAGCGGGAGATCGAGGCGAGCGCGCTCGAGGGGCTCGTGCCCAGCCTGATCCTGCAACCCCTGATCGAAAACGCGGTCAAATACGCGGTAACACCACGCGAGGAAGGCGGCACGATTCGCATTTCCGCGAAGGTGCACCAGGGGGCGCTGATGATCACGGTTGCTGACGATGGCCCGGGGCTCGGCAATGGCAAGAGCCCGCACAAGTCATCCGGTGTCGGTCTCAAGAACACGCGCGAGCGGCTGAAGCAGCTGTACGGCGAGAAGCAGGCGCTGACACTGGCGCCGGCCGACCCGCATGGCCTCGTCATCACGATCAACATTCCCTACGAGACCCGCGGCGGCGAGGACGATGATTAGGGCACTCATAGTCGACGACGAAGAGCTGGCTCGCCGCGGCCTCGAGATCCGGCTGGCCAACATCGATGACGTGGACGTCTGCGGCCACGCGCGCAATGGGCGCGAAGCGCTTGCGGCTGTAGCGGAACTCGACCCGGATATCGTTTTCCTGGACGTGCAGATGCCCGGGATGGACGGCTTCGATGTCTTGAAGGGTATCGCCGGCCCGGACATGCCGCTGGTGATCTTCGTCACGGCGTACTCGGAATATGCGGTGCATGCGTTCGAGGAGAACGCGCTCGACTACCTGCTGAAGCCGATCGACGAGCCGCGCCTGGAGGCTGCGGTGAACAGGGCGCGCGAGCAGCTCGATCGCAATCAGGCGATGAACCAGCGCGGGCGCCTGCTGAAGCTGATCTGCGACCTGACCGGGAAGGAGCTGTCGCTGGAGCAGGCACTTGACGCTCGGTCGAGCGAAACGGCGCATCCGCGACATCTTCAGATCAAGGACGGCCGCGAAACGACTCGGGTCAACGTCGGCGATATTCTGTGGATCGACGCCGCGGGTGACTACCTGTGCATCCACACGTCGGAACAGACGCATGTGCTCCGCGGCACAATGAAGAAGATCGAGGAAACCCTCGACCCGTCCCGCTTCATCCGCGTACACCGCTCGGCGATCGTGAACGGCGGCCGCGTCAAATCCATGCGCTCACACACGAACGGCGAATATTTCCTGAAGCTCGACTGCGACAAGGAATTGAAGCTGAGCCGCACGTACCGCAAGAATTTGGAGAGACTGCGGCTGGCGACGTAGCGTCGGCTTTGCAGGAGAGCTGCTTAGTCATATGGTCGGCCATTTGCAGGAGGTGCAAGCAGCCCTTAAAGTCTGGCGTGTAGTTCCCACATATGACAAGCAGCCGAATGCTGCCTGAACAAAAAGAACACGCAAAGGAGAAAGGGAATGAAGCGTCTACTTCTGGCTCTCGGAATGCTCTTGTATTGGCCAACCTCGGCTTCGGCCGGCAGTGTCTTTCTCATTGATTTCGCGAATCGGGACGCCGCCGGAAAAATGCTGGCTGCAGAGACTCAAAACAGGTTCAACCAGATCAAGATTGGCGACCGTAAAGGCTTCGGCGACGTAGCCCTTGCACCGTTCGGAAACGATATCGAGTACAAGCTCAACTTGTACAATTTCGATGTTTTCCTGGGCGACGAACTCGCTGTACCCCTGCAGATCTCGTGGGGCGATCTTGAGTCGAGTAGCGACCCGAATGCGACGAATGAAGTCAAACTCCTGGACCCAACACAGGGCTTGGCCTTTCAGTTCCCGTTCGCGTGGCGATATCAGCCGAAATCGAGCCGATTCTGCAACTTCAAAGTGAAAGAAGGACAGTGCATCGTCGGCGCTGACGCCACATTGCGCTATATGCCCCTAACCGAGACAAGCGAATCTGCGGGAACTGATGATCAGTGGATTTTCGGGGCAAGCGCCGCTGTTCGCGCATCACTGTTGTTCCCGATCTTCGAGCAGCTGCGTGGCGCTGACGGTCAGAAGGGGCACCTCGGACTGAGTTTCGGCTTCCGGTATCTGTATCAGGATACCGATAACCAGGACCTGCTGTTCGGTCCTATTACCGATCCGGATGGAAATCCGATTCAGTTCAAAAAAGATCTTGCGTCTTTCTCGGCTGAATCAGAGATCGAGATTTACAATCGGTTTCGGATTCGTCTCGAGTACTTCAGACCGTTGAACAACAAAGATGTCCTGGATGAGGTTTTCAAGGCGTCGCTGGTTTTTGGCGCCGAGAACTGATTCTTCCCGACTGCGAGGACGTTTCGTCCTAAAAATTCCGTGCGCCTTAACATAATACGGAACACCTCGATTCCGGTTATGTCTATACTTGGTGTTATGTACAAGACCTTGTACAAGGTGACGGCGCTAACGACCCTGCTCCTCTTTGCAGGCGTTGCCGACGCCTACGGCTCGTTGCGCTGCAAGGGCCGCTTCATCGAAGTCGGCGACAGCGCCGCGAAAGTCCTGGAGCTTTGCGGCGAGCCGGGTAATCGCGTCGTCACGCAGGTACCGGTGCGCCAAGGCACGCTCGTGGGCTTCTCGCGCTTTGCGGGCTTCGCCAATTCCGAGCAATGGGTCTACAGCCGTGGCTGGGGCAAGTTCCCCGTGGTCCTGTTCATCGACGACGGCCACATACAGCGCATCGATCACCTTCCACGACGGTCATCAGGAGACGAATGACGGACAAGTAAACGGTCGGGAGAAAAAAATAATGACACAGACCGAAGGCAAACGAGGAATGCAGAAAAAAGAGCGAACCGAGAGAGGCCCGGCGTGGCGAATCGCCGCAGGGCTGGCTCTACTCATCACGACGACCGGCACCGCGAACGCGCAGTTCGTCAGCCAGTCGGCATCAGCAGTCACCGAGGAGTTGTTCAACTCCGTTAACAGCTCAGTGTGCACGATCAGCGCGATCGCCACCGACGGCAGCTACGTCAGTCGGGGCAGCGGCTTCATCCTGAAAGACAGCGGCCTGCTCGTGACCAACGCACACGTCGTCGCCGGCCTGAGCAAGGCCACGGCCAAATGCGGCGGCCGCCAGTTCGATATCCAGCGCATCGTCAAGTTCGACAAAGAGATCGACCTGGCGATTGGCGACATCGGAAAGGTCAACGTGCCGGGCCTGAGCCTGTCGACCGACACGACCATTCGCCCGGGCGCACAGATCTACGTCTTCGGCAGTCCGTACGGGCTTGAGGGCACGATTACGCCGGGACTCGCGAGCGGCAAACGAATTATCGATGACCGCTCGTACATCCAGATCTCCGCACCCATCAGCGCCGGCAGCAGTGGCGGCCCCGTCACCGATGAGAGCGGCGCGGTGATCGGCATTGCGGTTGCCTCGCTCGAGGTCGCCCAGAACATCAACTTCGCGATTCCCGCGTCTGCGATCGAGGACCTGCCAGAGGTCGACATGCAGACGGCGCAGCTTGCCGGCGAGCGTGAAGGCACGATCACGGTTCCAATGGTCAAGGAACCGTCTATGCCGTTACGGACGGCGGTCGCCGCCGGCGACGGCTCGTTCCGCGGCAACGCCTTCGGCGCGCCCTGTGGTGAGGTGGCAGTTGCCGAGTACGAGCGCAGACGCCCAATGCAGGGCACCGGCCGCGGCGCGATCCGATTCAACAAGTGGCACAGCGGCAACCTGCAGCTCGACGTCGATCTGCTCGGCACGCCGGCAACGGTCAACTTCGAGTGCGACGAACGCTTCGGTATGACCTCGGGCTACTACCAGATCCGCGGCCACTCCGATGGTGTCGACAAGATCGAACGCGTACTGCGCGCGAAGTACGGCACCGGCGTCGAACAGACGATATCCGAGGCGAATGCCAAGGAACTCGGCTGCATGTGGAATTTCTCGCTGCCGGGCAGTCGCTTCTACCGGCCGTCAGAGTTGAAGTCGTGGCGCGTTGATGACCGCTTCCACATCGACATGATCGTCTGCGGCGGCCGCTCGACGATGACGCTGCTTTACTACAGCGACCCGCTCCTGGTGGCTAATGCGAGCCAGATGGCACCGAAGTCGACGCCCCTGTACGAGGAAAGCGACCTGTAGCTGGGTCCGTAGATTCCCGCATCCCGCTCGACGGGCAGACAACGGAGAATTCCGGTAAGCGAAGTACTGGGGACACCGGTATGTTCGAGCGCTCCATTCGTCTGCGCTGGGTCGCAGCACTCCTGCTAGTCAGCCTCGGGTCCAACGCGTCGGCTGAACCGAAGGACAACTGCCGTTATCGCTCGGCGGGTGTGTCGGTGCCCGCGTACCAGGTAAGCAGCAAAGAGGTTGGTCACCCCTGGCGCGCCTTGTATGGATATTGCCTGGTCAGCAGTAAACGCTTCGTAGTGCACCAGGACTGGGTGCTTTCTTATCTCGACGCGGACCCGATCGACACAAATCCGGGCGGCGACGGCATCGGCCTCGGGACGGACTTCTTCGTTCGCTGGCACCCGGACTGGCGCCCCTCGCTCGTGCCGTATGTCGACATGGGCATCGGCCTGCAATATGCAGCCGTCCATCCTTTCCCGGCCGACGGCAGCCGCTGGATGTTCACGCTCCACGCCGGACCCGGCTGGTTGATTCCCCTGCGCGACGACCGACAAGCCAGCTTAACGCTACGATACCTGCACATTTCGAACGCCGGCTGGACAGGCGAAAACTCGGGCTACGACGTTGTGCACGTGGTACTTGGGATGCGGTGGGGCAAGGACTGACCAAGTC
>JASJBG010000234.1 GCA_030066625.1 Woeseiaceae bacterium | reverse complement strand
GAACACGAAGCCCCCTAGGACGGGCAGCGCGACGAGCTCGACACGAGAGTCGGAAGTCACCCGGTCCGGGACCATGTACAACGCCAGGGCCATCAAACCTGTTGCGAGCGCTGGCCGCCAAATTGCCGATCCGAAACTACTCCACTTCACTATGCCGGTGCTCCTGATTGCGAAAAAGAAAACAGGCAGCAGGATGATTGCACTCGCAAGCTGCGTTTTCGCAACCAATGCCAGACTACCCGTACTTGCCGCATAGATTATTGCCGGCACGACGATCAACAGCTGGACCCAGATCAACAGCGACACCCGGCGGATATAGCCCATTGCAATCAACGGTGCCTGCACGCAAGAGGATATGGTCAGGATTGAACCGTAAAGTGACATCCACTGAAGTACAGGTATCGTCGGTAGCCAGCGTTCACCGAACACGACCTCAACCAGGGGCTCCGCAACGATTGCGAGCCCGACTCCGGAAGGCAGTGCGATCAAGGCTATTGTGCTCAGTACCCGCTGGAACGCCAGGCCAATGCGGACGGAGTCATCTGCAATCTTGGCGTAGCCTGGAAACAGCGCGCCTGCCATCGGCCATATTATCTCCGTCGTAGGTAGTTGAGCGATCTGCTTCGGCACACTGTAGAGTCCAACTTTCTCGGTGCCCATGGATTGGGCCACGAAGAACGTGTCCACTTCTTTCCGCAGAAACATCCCGATGTTCCGCAGCAGCATCCACTGGGAGAAGGACCAGAGTTCGCGGAAGCTGGCGACGGTAAACCACGGCCGGTGCGGGTGGACAATGTAGCTAAGGACAACCGCAACCACCCTGTTGATGAGTATGCCCAGTATCAGCGCCCAGTAGTTTCTCAGCCATAGCGCAAGAACCAACGTCGCGATAAAGGACACCAGCTTCGGCGACACCATGAACCAGAAGTGCTTGTTGAACTCGAGTTCCTTGCGGAAACTAACGACACCGATGTTCTCGAGGCCACTGATAAGCACGCCCAGAGCAAGGACCCTGAGCACGCCGACAAGCCGCTCATCATTGAAGTACTCCGCCACGGTGCCAGCGAAGAGCCACAGAATCAGTGCGACGGAGGCCGTTTGAAGGAAGCGGATGGTCCACGCGGTGTCGTAGAAGCTCGCATCGGTGTCCCTCCTTTGTATTAGCGCCATATCGACGCCAAAAGACGTGAGGACTGTCAGCAGCGAAACAACGAACGCACTCAGGGCATTAATGCCGAAGTCTTCCGGAGCCAGCAGACGAACAAGAATAATGGTGCTGGCGACGCCCAGGCCGCGTATCGTCCAGCGCATCGCAACCATCCAGGTGGTGCCTGCAATCATGGACGATCTAAGTGAAGGTGAATCGGACACAGGCAGCGATACTAGAATCTTATGCTTTTCATTGACTGCTCGAAGTGACCCTCGACGATCTCTCGCGCAATCAGGTTCGCGGGCTTATCCGTCTTGATCACATCGAAGTCGTTCCGTTCAGCGAGATCAATGTACATTGCAAGATGTTGATCGAGAGTTTTCTCGTCAAGATCTGCCTTTCGACCAAGGATAGTCTCGGCGTCGTTGTACAGAACAAAAACGGCGGTAGGACGGGGGAACAACCAGCACATCAATCGACGCGTGCGGGCGTACTGAGTCACCACATCGTGCATGCGCCCGGTCATAAGGTCGTAGATATACCGGTCGGCAACTACTGCTATACCCTTCCTTCTTAGACGGTAAACACGCCAGTATCTTGCGTACATCTCCAGCATGGTTACAACGACAAACCGGGTCGCCAATAACTTGCTCCGAAGAAAACGAAAAGTAAGTATCAACCTGGAATTCTGTTTTCCCAGCTCAAACTGTTTGCGTTCTTCTTCAGACATGGCCTGGCCGCGAAGTCGCTTGAAGACGAGCCCTAGTGACTCCCGAAACGTCGGGCCCTCGCTGCCTCGACTCGACGCCAGCCCCGAAATCCATTGCCTGAAGTCGACATGCCAGCCCGGGACATACATCTCGCCTGGATGTATGCCCAGTTTGTGGTGACCCCAGGGCCCCATGTAGTAGCCTTGCGTCGGAATGCCCGCCTCTTCGTTCATGCTGCGAACGAGTTCCTGCAGCAGCGTTGACTTTCCTGCACCGTCGACACCCGTCAGGGCGAAAAGCGGAGCGCGGGAAAACGGATAGTAACGTCGGACGAACGACCACACGCGTTGCCTTAAGCGGCGACGCGCTAGACCCTTGTCGTTCGATTCGTAGTACTGGATGAGTGATCGTCGGACTCTGTCGACCTCTGCCGCTTCGAGCGCATCCACTCTCTCGATGAACAGCGGCGACATGGCGTCGTGCAGCTCGTTCGACGCCAAGACCTCCCGAACATCGTCCCCAGATACGGATTCATACAGGCGCCCGATGGTCCCGGCATGTTTTTGCTGTATCTCCCCCTTCCCGACGACGTTGTGCAGCAGCAGGATCAGGTAGAGATCCGGATCACTCGGCATCCTCAGTTGATCCGCAACCGTCGATCGTTCGATAACCGCATCGCCATCGAGCAACTCGATGCAGTTCTGAGCAACTGTGCTGTGTAGGTCGATAATCACGGCCCCGTCCGCGGACGGCCGGACCAGCACAGTTTTGAGTGGCACCAGGCGGCTGGTCGTTCGAACGCAGTACCCCGCGCTTTCCATGGCTTCTATTGCGCGTTGAAACTGCGATGACTGGACCAGCAAATCCAGGTCCGGCAAAAGCTCACCGGAGCTGCAATCGTCACGCAGCAGGCAGAACGATATGCCCTGCCCCTCGAGCAGTTCGAAGAGGCTCAAGTATTCCGCATGAACTACCGCCATGACATTCGGAGCATCGCGTCGAGCGGATCGACCAGGTTGTCTTTCACCCAGGACACGGGCAGCGACTGTCGCTTGTACTTCAAATGGACGCAGATGTGATTGAGCCAGTATAAAACTATGAGAACCGGCAAGTTCGATTCGCGAATCCCGAATGAACGCATGTAGTCAGACAGGAGGCTACTCTCGGACGCGGAAAACTCGACTCCGTCGAGACACGCAACAACCCGGTTGCCGAGCGCTCTCGACCGGCGCCTTTTCGTACTCGCCAGGACGAAGTGTAAGAGATCCGTGGCCGGCACTCCATTCTCGTTCTCGGCATCCCAGTCAATGATCCCCGTAATGTCCTGTCCACCGCGACTCAGAAAGACGTTTGATGGATTGAAGTCGCCGTGAGCATGAACCGACCTTAACCGGGACTCTCCCAGCGTACTGGTAAGCTTCTCTCCGAGCTTTGTCAGCTCCGACTCGAGCTCCGGAAATCCATCGATGACCGGAGAAACATAGCGTCTCACCAGGTCATCACCGTTTCGCGAGCCGGATGATGAGCTGCCGGTATCCCCGAAGGACACGAGGAAGTTCAGGACCGTTCTGTGCACCGTCTCCACCGAACTGGCGTCCTTCATTACCTGAACGGCAGGAAGTCCCTGGCATTGTGTTTCGATTGAATAGGCAAATCCGTGGCTGCGCCCGCTATCGATCTGTCGCGGAATCAGATGGGCTAGGTGCACGCTTCTATTAGAAACGCGCTGCGCCGCCTCGGCGGAGGCATGGATACGCTGCTTCGCAGCATCGTGCAGTGCGATTTTCAGAACCGCGTCAGATTCCGACGACGTAAACAATGCGACGACGATTCCGTTTGATCGAACAATGAAACGTTGAATCATAACGTCAGAGGCACCTTTGCTGCCCTGAGCGGCGATTCTTGCAACTCTTGGCGTCTGGAGCTCGCGACTCGACAGTACCAGTACAAAGTTGAATCCCAGTCGCCCTGCTCCCAGGCCGTTCAGGATTCGGCCGAAAAGGCTCTCCTCTGGAGTTTTCTGGATTCTGCCAAACCCGAGATATTCTTTTGACAGCTGGTTCTCAGGATAAGGGTAGAGATGTTGCGTATGGCCAAAACCGGCCTTCTCGCACCTGCCCGTCAGGGCACGGAGGCGTGGTCTTCCGAAGGAATCCAGCGGATTGCGCAGGAGGTTTTTCAAACCCAGGCGAATCCCGACACGAACCAGCAGCTGCCCGCCGACGGACAGGCCTTTCTCTACAGTGTCTGCGAGCTTGTACGCGACCGACTTTCCGTATCGGTTGCGGACGTCACTGAATACAACAAGCGAGAACGTCGTCGGCAACGTCGAAAGTCGCGCGATGAGGTCAGCAGGTCGTACCGCGCTGATGGACACCTCGTCGGTAAAGCCCTTCAGCTCGGCGCGCAGTCGCCCCTCGTCCTCCGAGGAAGCGCACCAAACGACCACCTGCTCGTATCGCTCCGCGATCTGCAGAATAGCGGTCGCTTCCTGATCTCCAATTAGCAGCGCCCCGGCACTCTTGTGCTCTGCCAAGAGCAAGGTCCATTCATGGCCGAGGTACATTGGGGTCCGGTGGCTCGTGTGTGACGTCGGATAACGCCGAATTCTGAAGTCGCCGGCCGTCCCCTTCAAGTCCTCTGACCGAATCGAGAGCGCATGAAGCCCTCTCTTTATGTCAACTGATTAGTTGTGGGTGGCAGGGGCGATGCCGACCAGAACAAGTAGCCCGGCGCGTCCAGCGTAACGATCCTCAAAGCACTGGGTGTCTCCGTTCATGCCGGGCAGGTTTACGAGTCTCGCTGATGAAGTAATTGACCGGCAGCGATGCTCGTGCTTGCAGGCCAAGGCACAGTCACCGTATTGATCAGTCTGGCGATTACGAACTTCCGGGCAAAGTACTAGCTCGATCGTCGCATCGCCAGCCAGCCCGTGGTCGAAGCCACCGTAAAGATCCGGACATTGACTGGGGCGCAGCCGCTGTCGCTGCCCGAACCGTTCCGCGCCCTAAGCTTGCTTCGCATCCTCGGCGAGGAGACGAGCCCCAATCGCCTCGAGTACCGCGAGCTGGGCCTCGTCGATTGCGGCCACTGCGATGACTATTGACGCGGCAGCATTGTCTTCCGCCTTTTCCGCGCGCTTTTCGAGCTTTTCGACTTCGCGGTCGTGCTTCCACTGGGCAATAGCGTCTTCCGAATCCTGCTTCTTCGAGTCAAGCCACGCTTCCGCGTTTTCCCTGGCTTCTGCGATTTTTGCCTTGTCCGCGTCGAAGCGGGCCTTCAGCTGTTCGCCCTTTTCCTCGAGCTTGTCGCCGGTTGCGTCAGCGGCCGCTTCAATATCCGTTTTGACTTCGTCGAGCCGCTCGCTCGCTGCGGCCAGATGACCATTGAGCTTGGCCCTGAAGGCATCGAGTTTGTCGTTCACCTTTTGCTCCTTTCGCTGCGGGTATTTTTGGTTCCAGTGCCGGCGATCATGAACTGCCGTGAACACGCACGACCTCCGTGCGCAATGGGGCTGCGTACGGGCAGGCAGAATGACCGCGACTGGTAGCGAAAATAGCAAGAGGAGCCAATCGGGAATATCCGGAATTCGGCTTCTTTCGGGCTTGCCGAGGTCAAGTAGCTCGGTTGTCTTGCAAGTCTGGCAGGTCATAGCGCAAACTCCAGAGGCTGGTCGGCAAAATCCGGCTGCGCGTCCCTTCGGACGTGAACCCGCGCAGGAATTCCGGCAACCGGTTTTTGCACTATCGCTATGCGCCAGACTCAACACCAGAAATCTCGGTTCTGAAACAGAAAGGGGAATCTCCAATGAGCAAGATGATCGTTAGCGTTTTCGATGATGAACAGGCGGCCTACAGCGGCACGCAGGCCTTGAGGGAACTTCACGCCGAGGGGAGCATCTCCGTATATTCTGCGGCGATAGTGTCCCGTGACGCTGACGGCGTCGTCAGTGTCAAAGATGGCGCCGATGACGGCCCGCTGGGGACCGCGCTCGGCATGCTTACTGGCGCTATTATCGGCGTCGTCGGCGGCCCTGCCGGCGTTGCTGTCGGCACGGCTGCAGGCGGTCTGTTCGGTGCGTCATTCGACTTGATCAACATGGGTGTCGGCATCGATTTTGTTGACGAAGTCGGCAGCAAGCTCGCACCTGGAAAGACGGCAGTCGTCGCGGAAATCGAAGAGTCCTGGGTGACGCCCCTTGACACGAAGATGGCAGAACTCGGCGCAGAGGTGATTCGCCGCTACAGGGCCGACGTTGAAGATGAGCAACTCGACCGCGATATCGCCGCGGCCAAGGCTGACTATGAGAGCCTTAAACAGGAACTCGCCGAGACTCACGAAGACAACAAGGCCGCTGTCTCGGCGAAGGTGGATGCCGCGCGCGACCGCCTGTCTGAGATGTCGCAGAAATCCAAGGCACAGCATGAGAAGGCTGTTAAAGAGGCCGAGGCGAAGGTGGCCACGCTGGAAGAGCAGATCAAGAGCGCGTCCGATGAGACCCGCGGCAAACTCGAGGC
>JASJBG010000233.1 GCA_030066625.1 Woeseiaceae bacterium | reverse complement strand
TAGTCCGAGCGCTCCAGGTCGTCCGGCAATTCGCCAGGTAGCAGTACGCGGCGATCATCAAAATAGCGGGTCTGGCCGATAGTGCCTGTGACCAGTTCGCGACCGGTGGCGACGTCGAGAACGCGTGACGTGATCCCGACGCTCACCTGATTCGTGTCACCGATACGGTCGACCCCGAGAAAACGATTGGTGCGGAAAAGCTGCACCAGGTTCAGGTCGGGCGTGATCGTGTCGAACACGGGCAACGCGTCCTGGTCACGGAACGGGATGGTGACGTACAGCAGTCGTGGTTCGATCGTTTGCACGCGCCGCGAGCCGTTGGTGGTGATGAGGCGCTCCAGCGTGAAGCCGGCGTCGAGGCTCGCAATCGGCAGGCTGCGGCTCGGGTCCGTTTCCTCACCGGGCAGCGTGTCACTCAGTTCGTAGCGCGTGTAGTCCCACTCCAAGGCCGGCTTGACGAACCAGCCAGGGCGCGTGATCGGCAGCTCGATGCGCGGTGCGACGTTGGCGCGCCAGCCGGTCACGCCGACGTCCCGGTCGAAGTTCACGACCTCCGCGTTGAGCCCCAGTGACAGGCCGCCGAACTGATTCGGCCATTCGCCGCTGGCAACGAGCTGCGGCAGCCGACGGTACGGGTCGTCAGTCGGCACGATGGCCTCGTCGAGCGTCTGCCAGTCCTGTACCTGGCCGAACAGCGACAGGTTGCGTGTGTGGTAGTCGAAGCTCAGGCTTTGGTTCAGGTGCGTGATTGTCGCGGCACTCAGGCTGCCGCCGAGATCCTCGAAGTACTGGCTGTCCGACACTTCGCGGTAGTCGATGAGGTTGCGCCAGCCGCTGCGGAATACGGTGCGGTGATCTACAGCGAACAGGCTGCGCGTGTCGTCGACGACGCTGTCGTCCGGCAAATACTCGATGGTGGCAATGCCGTCGGTCGTCTTGGTCAGGTAGCGGAACTCGGTGATGAGCTGCAGGCCGCGATCGGTAAGCAGTCTGGGCGTGATGGTCGCATCGTAATTCGGTGCGATGTTCCAGTACCAGGGTACGCGGATGTCATTGCCGCCGCGGTCGGAGCTGCCGATCTCGGGCGTCAGCACACCCGACTTGCGCGCGTCGCTGATCGGGAACGAGATGTAGGGCGCATAGAGTATCGGCACGTTCTTGAAGCGCAGCTTGACTTTGCGGGCCGTCGCCTTGCCTTCGCGCGTGTCGATGTCGATATCGCCGGCTTCCAGTATCCAGTCCGGTGAATCCGGCGGGCAGGTGGTGTAGCTGACGTTGTCGAGTTCGAGCCTGCCTTCCTGGTTGATCAGCAGGCTGTCGGCTGCGCCGCGCGAGTTGCTGTCGGTAAGCGTGAACTCGGCGCCCTTGAAGACAATGCGCCCCGACTCGTAGGAGAACTCGGCCGAGTCGCTCAGGATCTGCGTCTCGGGGTCTTCGAAGCGGACGTCGCCATCCAGATGCAGGGCGCGGTCGTCCGGATCGAATCTTGCGGATTCGGCGCCGGCGAGCTTGTCGCCGCGCCTGAGCAGGATACCGCCGGAACCTGATGCACTCGGGTTCGGCCCGAACGTCGCCTCGAATTCGCCGGCCGAGAACTCGATCGTCGTGTCATCGGCCGCAGCTTCCAGTTCCGCGGCGGCGGCCAGCCGCGTGCTCAGTATATTGCGGCATTCCAGCGGCTCTGCGGCAAACGCAGCGGGCGCAGCCAGCGAGAGCAGGCAGGCCATGATCAGTCGGTTCGATGACAAGGTTCTGGGCAGCTTCTTGTTCTGGCGGTGTCGCCGTGGCGGAATCCGTGACAGGATTTTATCAGCCAGTACTATTTGTTACCTTCGCACAGATTTTCTGGTGCTTCAACGCGTTACAGGAACCGACCATTAACGAGAACGATTCAGGCCACGACGTCCGCAAAGCCGAACTCGAGGCATGGCTGTCACGATCCGCGGACGGTGCCGACGTGACGCTCGAAGCCGCCTCCGATGACGCGAGCTTTCGCCGCTATTTTCGTCTGACCACGAATGGCGGGACCTTTATCGCCATGGATGCGCCGCCGCCGCAGGAGGACTGCCTGCCCTTCGTTACGGTCGCCGGCCATCTCGAGGCCATGCAGCTCAATGCGCCGCGCGTCATCGAGGCGGATCTCGAACGCGGATTCCTGCTGCTGAGCGATCTCGGCAGCATGCAGTACCTTGAAGCGCTCGAAGCCGATCCGCGCAATGCCGATGTGCTCTACGAGGATGCGATCAATGCGCTCGTCCGCATGCAGCAGCTCGGTACCGCGTACCAGGCGAGTCTGCCGCCGTACGATCGCGCGCTGCTCGAACGCGAGCTCGCGCTGTTTCATGACTGGCTGTGCGGCACGCACCTGGGTCTCGACTTGTCTGACGACGACGAACGCGAGTGGACGCGCCTCTGCGAACGGCTCGTGCGCAACGCACTCGACCAGCCGCAGGTGTTCGTTCATCGTGACTATCACTCGCGCAACCTGATGGTCAGGAGTGAAGCCAACCCGGGCATCCTCGACTTCCAGGACGCGGTCGAGGGACCATTGACGTACGACCTGGTCTCGCTGCTCAAGGATTGCTATATCACCTGGCCGGTTTCGGCGGTCGATCTTCGGATCCGGCAATTCTACGCGCAGCTCGAACCGTCGCTCAGAGAGCGGGTCGACGAACTGCAGTTCCGGCGCTACTTCGAACTCATGGGTGTGCAGCGCCACCTGAAGGCGGCTGGCATCTTTGCACGCCTGAATCACCGTGACGGCAAATCGCGCTACCTTGCCGACATCCCGAGAACGCTCGCTTACATCACCGAACTCGTGCCGCGCTACGAGGAACTCGGCTGGCTCGGCGAACTGATCGAGACCCGCGTACTGCCGGGCTTCGGTGTAAACGCGTGAACGCGATGCTGCTCGCAGCCGGACGCGGCGAACGGCTGCGGCCGATTACCGAATCAATACCGAAGGCGCTGGTCGAGGTGCAGGGCCGCAGTCTCCTCGAACGCCATCTCGACCGGCTGCGAGATGCGGGCGTCCGAAATGTCGTCATCAACCTGGGCTGGCTCGGCGAGCAGATTGCCGAGCGCATCGGTTCGGGCGCCGGGTACGGCGTGGATGTCGCTTACAGCCTCGAAGGCGACGACATCCTCGAGACGGGCGGCGGCATTCAGCGTGCACTGCCGCTGCTCGGTGACGGCCCGTTTGTGGTCGTCAATGCCGATGTCTACACCGACATGCCGCTGCCGACGGCCCTGCCGGACGACTGCCTCGCGCATCTCGTGCTCGTGCCGAATCCTGATCACAAGGCGACGGGCGATTTCGGCCTAACCGATGCGCGCGTCAGCAATGAGCCGCGGTCGTATACCTTCAGCGGTGTGGCGATCTACCGGCCGGGTTTCTTCGATGGCTGTGAGCCCGGGCGTTTCCCGTTGGCGCCAATGCTGCGCGAGGCTGCGGACGCCGGCACGCTGTCCGGCGAGCTTTACGAAGGAGTGTGGGAGGACGTCGGTACGCCTGAACGTCTTGCTGCGCTCAACGCCAATCGCGGCTCACGGTGTGGCCCCTAGGGCAAAGCCGCTCCTACAGGTTTGCCGACGCGGCTGGTGCGGCTGGCAGCTCGGCGTCTGCGTATTCGATGGTCTCGTTCTCAAGACCGAGATGCCGTAGCAGGTGCGGCAGCAGCTGGTCGCGTGCGGCCTCGAGGTCCAGCCCGATGCCCAACGAGTTCAGGTCGGTAACCGCCAGATCCTTGAATCCGCAAGGATTGATACGCGAGAACGGCTCCAGATCGACATCGACATTGAGCGCCATACCGTGAAAGCTCGCGCCGCGGCGAATCCGCAGCCCGACGCTGGCGAGCTTCTGGCCGGCGACATACACACCTGGCGCATCACTGCGGCTCGCGGCATCGACGAGGGAGTCCGCTGCGAGGCAGACGACGCTCTCCTCGAGCGCGGTCACGAGCGCGCGTACGCCGATACCCGCGCGTCTGAGGTCGATCAGTGGATAGATCATGAGCTGGCCCGGGCCGTGATAGGTGACCTGGCCGCCGCGGTCGATCTGCACGACCGGGATGTCGCCCGGCGCAAGCAGGTGCTCGCGGCTTGCATTGACGCCGAGCGTGAAGACGGGGCGATGCTCGGTGAACCAGATCTCGTCGGCCGTATCTTCGTCGCGCGCGTCCGTGAAGGCCTGCATTGCGCGCCAGACCGGCTCGTAGTCGGTCTGCCCGACGTCGCGGACGATGATGCTCATCGCTAAAGTGCCATGAGTACGGCGTCGCTCGCCGTCAGTTCACGGTAGATGTTATCGAGCTGTTCGCGACTGGTCGCCGTAACGGTGACCGTGATCGAGACGAAGCGGCCGTTGCGGCTTTGCGCTGACTGGAACGCATCGTCGTCGAGCGGTCCCGTGTGCTTCTCGACCAATGCGCGCGCCGTGGCGTGAAACTCCGGTGATTCCTTCCCCATCATCTTGATCGGGAACTCGCACGGGAACTCCATGATGGTGTCTTCGGCCACGGCGTTTACTCGAACCAGAGGCTGACGCTGTCACGTGTGCGCTGCCAGAACGAACCGGTCGGGTTGTCGTCGAGCGCGCGCAGCTCCGTGCGCAGCAGGCTCTCGCCGTCGAGGCTAACATCGATCTCCGCGAGCGGCTGGCCATGCGCAACCGGTGCGTTGAGCGACGCGGGGACGTTGCGCACCATCTCCAGCGAATCGTAGGAGCCCCGCGGAATCGTGATGTAAAGGTCCTCGAGTACGCCGAGCGACGAATACTCGTTGGCAGATTTCCAGACGCGCGCCTTGGCGACTTCCTCGCCGGCCTTGTAGACGAGGCGGGTTTCGAAGAAGCGGAAGCCGTAGTTGATGAGCGCCTGGCTGCCGTCGACGCGCGCCTTCGCACTCGACGTGCCCAGCACGACTGCAACGATGCGCATGCTTTCGCGCTGTGCCGACGATACGAGGCAATAGCCGGCGTCGTCCGTGTGGCCCGTCTTCATGCCGTCGACGGAGTTGTCGCGCCACAAGAGCGAGTTGCGGTTCGGCTGCTTGATGTCGTTCCACTCGAACTCACGTACCGAGTACCAGCGGTAGTACTCCGGAAACTCCTCGATGATCGCGCGCGCCAGCACGGCAAGATCGCGTGCCGTCGAGTAGTGGTTGTCGTTGGGCAGGCCGGTCGCGTTGACGAAGTTGCTCTGCACCATGCCGAGCGAGCGGGCGTACTGGTTCATGAGCTCGGCGAACACGGACTCGGTGCCGGCAACGTGCTCGGCGAGCGCGACGCTCGCATCGTTGCCGGACTGCACGATCATGCCGAGCAGCAGGTTCTCGACCGAGACGCGCGAGTTGACCTCGATGAACATGCGCGAACCCTGCGTGCGCCAGGCCTTCTCACTGACCGTGACTTCGTCGGCGAGCTGGATCTGGCCGCGGTCCAGTGCCTGGAAGACGACGTAAGCGGTCATGAGCTTGGTCAGGCTCGCGGGCGCGAGCCTCGCATCGGCCTGGTGTTCGGCGAGTGACTGCCCGGTACGGCTGTCGAGCATCAGGTACGACTTCGCGCCGATGATCGGCGGCGCGGGCACGGGCCCGGCCTGTGCGAACACGGCGGCAGAGAAAAGCAGGCTGAGAAGGACAGCGGCCTTCAGGAATTTGTCCGTCATCGATGACTTAAAGCAACACAAGCGAGGGCCGTATTGTAGCGGGAAATTCCTGTCCGCGGCCAAGGCCGCGATGCGCCGGTTCCTGGGGCCGATACGCTAGTCCGTGACCAGATACGGCGCCGGAATCTCGAGATTCTCGAGCTCCTCGACCAGCATGTCGAACTGGATGACTTCCTTGATCGGGCCGACGCGGACCCGGTACATGGTTGTGTCGCCGCTGGAGTCGGCGTGAATGAAGGCATTGCCGATGCCGCGGCGCTTGAGGACGTCCAGCCGGCTCTGGGCGTTGTCGCGGCTGCCGAACGCGCCGACCTGGGCATAAATCCCGTGCACGTCGGGTGCCGGCTCTGCCGCCGGCGGCGGTTCCGAAACGGCCGTTGCCGGCCGAGGTGCAGGTCTGCTCGCGAGGGTCGGTTCCGGCGGCGTCACGTTGCGCACCGGCCGGTCGCCCCCGGGCTCGTCGAAAGTGATCGCCGTGACTTCCACGAGGCTCGTACCGTCGCGGACCATGTCGAGCTTCGTGGCGGCCGCGTAGGACAGGTCGATGACGCGGTTGTGGACGAACGGTCCGCGGTCATTGACGCGCACAATGACGGTGCGGTCATTGCGAAGATTGCGGACCGTTCGTCCACAACCGCGTCATCGACCTGTCCTACGCGGCCGCCACGAAGCTCGACATGGTCCGCGACGGTACGAGCCTCGTGGAAGTCAC
>JASJBG010000232.1 GCA_030066625.1 Woeseiaceae bacterium | reverse complement strand
CAAGATCGAGCGGATGAATGTCGTCCATCGAGCGTACGAGGTAGCGGCCGACAATTGCGCCAATGCGGCCGAAGGGTCGGCCGATCGCGCGGTCCAGGCGAACGAGTCTCAGGAACAGCCTGCGGGCTGATATCGACAGGCCGAACAGGCATTCCCAGGTTCGAAACGTCGTGTATTCCGGATCGCTGGCCAGGACATGATGCAGGAAGGTCGTGCCGGTACGCGGCGGGCCGATGATGAACAGCGGGTCGCGTACTTCCACCTTGCGATAGCGACGAAACAGCACCTCATCGAGCAGAAAACCCAGCCAGTGCAGCGCCTGCCAGAGGACGAGCAATGGAAAACCGAGGATGACCAGGACGGCACCCAGCAGTGACCGGCCGGAATCGAAGGGTGAGGACAGGGCCTGGAACAGGAGTTGCAGGTATCGACGAATGCCAACAAACAGCAAGGGCCACATCGGGAACGTCCCGCCGCTAGGGTGGCTGGAGTATCGCACAGAAGCGTGGAGCGGATGGTTACAGGCGACAAAGGCCCGTCATGCGCAGCTGGCTGGACTGCGTGTGATTTCGAGTGCGGACGGCTACAATCAGCGCCCGGCGCCCGGCAGAATAAATATATGACCAGCCCCAACGAATCCCAGACTTCGGCCCCAGGTGTCAGCCAATGGCAAACCTGGATCGGTGTCGCACTGCTCGTTTATGTCCTGCTCGTCGGCGTTGGCGTCATAGGCGACGGATTCAAGTGGATCTCGGGCGGAGCAGATGGCGCGGCAAGAATCTTCGAGTTCGCGCGCAACCCGATAGTGGGCGTGATTCTCGGAACGCTCGCAACTGCGCTCGTGCAGTCCTCGAGCACGGTGACCTCCGTACTCGTTGGACTAGTCGCCGGAGGCGTCCCGGTCGAGTTTGCGGTGCCGATGATCATGGGCGCGAACATGGGCACGACGATCACAAACACCATCGTCAGCCTCGGCAACCTCGGCGAGCGCAAGGCCTTCAACAAGGCGTTCCAGGCCGCCACGGTGCACGACTTCTTCAACCTTTACAGCATCGTGATCTTCCTGCCCATTGAGATCATGTTTCAGCCGTTGCAGCGTATGGCGGGCGTCATGGCCCACTGGTTTGTCGATGGTGCCGACGCGTCCATGTCGAACCTGAATATTCTCGGCGCGATAACGAAACCGGTCGGCAAGTTCATCGTCAGCCTGTTTCAGGGCCTGCCAACCGTCATCGGAGCGTCAATGGTCATCGTCGTCGGCATCGCACTGGTGATGCTGTCGGTCATGTACCTCGGCAAGCTTCTGCGCGAGGTAATGACCGGCCATGCCAGGGAGATCGTCCACAGGGCAATCGGCGGTGGGCCCGTGTCGGGTATTGCGTCGGGTACGGTGATCACTGTCTTGGTGCAGTCATCGTCGACAACTACCAGTCTCGTTGTCCCGCTCGCCGGCTCGGGCGTACTGACGACCAGGGAAGTTTTCCCGTTCACGATGGGCGCCAATATAGGCACCTGCATTACGGCGCTCCTCGCCGCCACCTCGATATCCGGCGATGCGCAGTTCTTCGCGCTGCAGATCGCGCTCGTGCACCTGCTCTACAACGTCTTCGGCGTGCTGGCGTTCTCACTGATCCCCTGGCTCGGTGAGCTTCCGGTCAAGTCGGCGGAGTGGCTCGGTAATAAGACGGAGAAGAACCGCGGCTGGGCCTTCGGCTACATCGGCTGCGTGTTCTTCGTCATGCCCGGGATGGTCTTTTCAAGCGAGTTGCTCTTCAGGGAGCCGGTTGCCGAGGTCGTCGAGGTCGATCTGGATGGCGAACTCGACAAGCTTGAGAAAGAGGTTCTGGAGAACGAACTGGTAATCGAGTAGCGTTGCTACCGGAACAGGTTCGGGCGAAATCGGTTCGGAGGCACGGCGGTGGCTACACCGGAAACCAATCATCATGAGTTGCAGAAGAATCGCCGCTGGAAACGCGGTGAGCCGGGCCACGTGCACCCCGAGAACCGGGAACTCCTGGCAGAGATCGATGACCTGATCAGCGAAGATCGGCGCAACGAGGTCCTCGCCATTGTGCGCGGCTGGCTGCCGGCTGACGTAATGGAGCTCCTGATCCTGCTGCCGCTGCGCAAAGCGCGCAAACTCTACGACTGGCTGCCCCCTGGACCGGCCGTGAAGGTCCTTGCATCAATTAGCCCAGAGTTGCGCGCTGTCCTGATGCAAGAGTCCGGCATCGCCCGCATTGCCGCAATTGCCGATGAACTCGACGACGACGAGGCCGTCGAACTGCTGGCGGAGTTCCCCGACGACCTGGTCTCAGAGGTTCTGCCGCGGCTTGAGCACGCCGACCAGATCCGTGAGCGGCTCGAGTTCGAGGAGGACACGGCCGGCGAGGTTATGAGCAACAAGTTCGTGGTCGTGCTGGACGAATGGAATGTCGGTACGGCGACGCGCGCCATTCGTCGCAAGGCTGCGGACATCGAGAAGTTCTACGAGGTCTACGTCGTTGATGAGGCTCGTCGTCTGGTTGGTACGCTCAAGCTCCGCGACCTGCTTCTGCACAAGAAGAAGGTGTTGATCCGCGACATCATGCGGGAGGTCCCGGTTACGGTCGGCCCCGACGCGGACCAGGAAGATGTGCTCGAGCTTGCCAGCCGTTTCCGCGTACAGACAATTCCGGTCGTTGACGACGACCGGCACGTCATCGGTCGGATCACCGTCGAAGAGCTGCAGGAAATTGCCCGCGATGAAGCCGAGGAGGACATGCTGATCATGGGCGGTGTCAGCCCCGACGCGCTGCCAGACCATTCGTTGAAGCGGATAATCCGTGCGCGGCTCCCATGGCTCGTCGGCGGCCTGTTAGGCGCAGTACTCGCCGGCCTCGTTGTCGGCTCCTTCGAGGATGAACTGAAACAGGCAGCTGTACTCGCCACGTTCATTCCGGTCGTAATGGCTATGGCAGGCAATGCCGGTATCCAGGCATCAACCGTGACGGTGCAGGGTCTGGCAAGCGGCAACCTGTGGACGGGGGATGTCGGCCGTAGATTCGCCCGTGAACTCGTCGGTTCGCTTATCAACGGTGTCCTCGTGGCCGCATTGCTGATAAGCATCGTCTTGATCGCATCGCGCTTTCTTGACATCCCCGCTCCGGGCCGGCTTGCATTGGCGGCGGGGCTGTCGGTCGCGCTGGTGACGACCATGGCGGCGACGCTCGGGTCGACCGTTCCACTGTTGCTTGATCGGTTTAATATCGACCCTGCGGTGGCAACCGGCGTCTTCATTACTACGAGCAACGACATCCTCGGTGTGTTCGTCTACTTTCTTGTTGCGTCGTCCATATACCTGGGTGCGCACTGACTTGATAATCGAGCCCGAATCCTTTAACTGGACGCTGGCTCCCGGTGAGAGATGGGGAATCGTCACCTGCGCGGGGTCCGTATTTCCTGGTCTGAACGACGTCGTGTTCGGCGATATTCTGGATGCCGCCGTTGAGGCGGAGCAGCGAGGAATCCTGCTGGGTTTTCGCGACTGTACCGGCCAGATCCCCGATTCTATGGACCGATTCGAGATCGGTGAACAGATAGCCGCCGTGCAGCTGGGCAAGCCTGTCCACGTAGCCGTCGCCTTCGTCGGCAAGGAGCCGATCGTAAGCCCGGAACGTTTCGTCGAGCTTGTCGCCGTCAATCGATCGGCTGACATCCGTATCGTGACCGACTACGATGACGCCGTGGCCTGGCTGGATTCCAGCCTCGGCTAAGGCGGGCGCTCGAGGGACGCAAAAAGAAAGAAGCAGGAAAACTGCTCTATGCATCGACGCACACTGTTGACGCTATTCGCGATACTGGCCGTCGGGTCCGAGACCACGGCACAGGAGATCTTTCGCACGCGAATTTCGGACTATCCGGTCGGCACGCCGGGCCTGGGCGGTGCCGTATTCACGGGTACGGACAACTACATCGGCGAGAAGACCGACTTTGACCAGGTCCCGCTCATGCTCTACGAGGGCAAGCGCGTATTTGCCGACGGCAACTCGCTCGGCTTTCGGCTGTTCCGGAACGACTGGTTCGAGTTTGCACCGCTGGCGCGCGTGCGCTTCCAGTACATTGATACGACCGAGGTGCCCGAGCTTGCGGGCGTCGATATTCGTAAGAGCA
Source organism: Woeseiaceae bacterium (assembly GCA_030066625.1). Taxonomy (GTDB): domain Bacteria; phylum Pseudomonadota; class Gammaproteobacteria; order Steroidobacterales; family Woeseiaceae; genus UBA1847. The sequence continues at coordinate 2,236 of JASJBG010000232.1, read as the reverse complement.
CGCTGGAAGCGGGACTGACGTCGATGGTCCGGACGCCGATCGGCGAGTTCCAGGTGACCGCCGTCGAGGATGTGCTGGATCGTTATGACGGCGGCGAGGTCAACTTTACCTATCGCCTGCCAATGCGGTTCGAGCGCTTTACGTTGACGCCGTGGGTGACCCGTGTGTGGCAGGACGCGGCGCTCACGGACTACTACTATGGCGTCGCGAGGAGTGAAGAGAGATCACTCAAACCGGTCTACGTACCGGGCGAGGCGCGCAACTGGGTTTACGGCGTGAATACTTCGTATCGGATCGGCGAGCGGTCCTTTCTATTCGCGAACGTCGGTGTCGAGCGCCTGGATAGCGTCATTGCGAACAGCCCGATCGTTGAGTCGTCGACGAACGTACGCGGTTTTGCCGGCGCATCCTACATCTTCGGGGGAGAGGCCCCGCAGCGGTCTCGCGACAAAAAGGCCGACGGTCCGCCGCTGTGGTCCTGGCGGGTTCACTGGGCATACCAGCTGCACCACAACATCTTCCCACTGCCCTTGGGCGGTATATGGACGCCGAGCCGGGTTACACCCGACACGGTGCCGACACAGATCGGCCTGACGCTGAGCCGTGTCCTCAAGACCAGCGAGCGAGCCGATCTGTTCGCACGCGCCTCGGTTTTCCGGCACCGCGAACAGCCGTTCCAGGACGACTACCACAGCTACAACCTGTCGATGACCGGACTTGCGAAGTCCTACGCCAACCACAGCGACAAGGTCGCGTTCCGCTGGGGACTCGGATTCGGCATGTCCTACGTCGAAGCCATTCCGGGAAAAGAGGTCCAGCTGCTCGTCAACTACAACGACGATTACTCGCGGCTGCTCGCGTACATCGAGGCGCAGCTCGATTTCGCACTCGACCGAATCATCAAGTCGCGGCATCTCGAAGGCTGCTTCATCGGAGTTCTGATCACCCATCGTTCCGGAGTGTTTGGCGGGTCGCAGCTGTTCGGCGGCGTAAAGGGCGGATCGGACTGGGGCGGGATTCACCTGGAGTGCATGCAGTGAAGCTGGCACTCGTCATCGTCGGGTTGATCTTCCCGGCATTACTGCTGGCCGACTGGCAGCCGGATCCCGATGACGAACTGCAGGTTCTCGGGGAAGCCACGCTCGAGCTGTTCAGGCAGGCGGACGAGGAGTTCGCCGGTAAGCTCGACGAGGCGCATGCCTTTGCCGTGTTTCCCAAGTTAAAGCGCAGTGCACTGCTGGTCGGCTGGGGCAGGGGCCACGGTATCCTCGTTGAGCAGGGCGAGTTCACCGGATACGTGCGCCAGCGTCGGCTTAGCATCGGTTTTCAGTTCGGGCACCAGACCCAGGGGCAGGTGCTGCTGTTCGAGGACGCCGAGATCCTCGAGTTCTTCAAGTCCGGTCGTACCGAATTCACGCCACAGGCGAGCGCCCACTCGAAGAAGCCGCGCAGGGCGAAGGACGGCAGCTTCAGCCCTCGTGTCGCGGTCTATAGCCTCAGCCAGTCGGGGCTCAGCATCGAGGCGGCGGTGGGTGCTAGCAAGTACAGGTTTCAGCCGGTGGAGGATAAGGATGAGCAGGTGGTTTCGGGGACGGTGGACGAAGGCGGAAAGACGGCGGATTGAGCGATTCTGCGGAAGGAAGCAGCCGTTGGTCCCGACCTGGAAATATCGGCGAAAACCGAAAGCGGCTAAACTGATGGAGCGATTCTCGCAATTGACTATTTGCGGGGCTGCGTGGGCGACGCTGGGGTTCTTCTCAACGCCACATGCGAAGGGTGACTCCATGTGTGACGCTCTCAGGAGCTTTGCTGAGTCGATTGACGACTCGGAAACGCATGAGGTTTTCCTTCGCACGGATTGGGGCGCAGAACCTGCTATCGCCTGTGGCCGATCGGAGAAACGTCCCGAGATTGCGTTTTGCGCCTACCTGGTTGAAAACTCATCGATCGAGTTTATGGCGTTCAATGTCCAACGAGTATTGGAGTGCGCGGGAGTTGATTTCCCTGAAGGTTCCACGTTCTTCATCAAAAGTCTCAAGGGAACCGTTATCTCATACGATCCAGCTTTCACCGACAAAGCAATTGATATGGTCGTTACTTTTGATACGACGAGCGACAATGAATTGCCAAGCCTAGAAATTTCCATGAGCAGGCGACTTGAGGAGTAGTAGTCGACCCGTTCTTGGCCGTAAGGCGCCGACCAGGCCCCGCGCGAGGTGTGCGCCTCGCGAGGGTC
>JASJBG010000231.1 GCA_030066625.1 Woeseiaceae bacterium | reverse complement strand
GATGGCGTCGAGCGGGCTCGGCGAAAACCCGGCGATCAACGAACTCGGTGCCGACGCCGGCGAGCGCCTGGGCCGCGTGGTGTTGTCGCTGAAGGCCTAGTCGTTCTCGTCAGCGTACGGTCGATACGGCTGACGAAAGTAAACGTAGAGACTCGCCAGCAGGCCACCGAGTGCGAGCCACATCGCAATACGCCAGTAGCTCGTCGCCGGTCTCAGGATCTCGAACCTCTCGACGTAGATTGTCTCGCAGGCACCGTTTCCGGTGTCGAGCCGGGTGGTGCTGGTTCCGCGACTGCCCTCATCGTTCGAATAGGTCGCAAGGTAGCCGCGCACTCGAATCTGGTCACCGATCCTGATGTCATGCACGGCATCGCGAATGCGTGGCCGGTCCGATAGCAGGTGGTTGTTCGAGATCTGGTAGATGTCGAACGCGTCCCAGGCCTTCGAATCGCGAGTGCGGAACTGGCAGGTGAAGATGCCGTTCCAGAAGTCGATCCGGTCGAGGCGGGGATTCGCGGTGTTGTCACCCCAGACGACGCAGACGTCGAGCATGTTGAGATGGTCGTTCGCACGGCTGTGCATCCGGCTCTTGCCGTCGTGATGACGGAATGACACGACCATGCCGGTTAGGTCGTACTCGAACTCGGGCTCAATGTGGTATGCGTTGTCGCGATAGGTAACGTCGAAGGGCTGTTTGCCGGTCTCCGTTTGCAGCGGTTCGTCGAGAATTGCGTCGACGTAGTCGATGCTGGTTGGCAGGTCATTGCGATTGACGAACGCGATGACCAGAACGGCGAAGCAGATGACGACGGCGGCGCCGGACAGCTTCATTGGCTCAGAACAGCGCGCGGACCAGTAACAGGAAGCCGAAGATTGCCACCGGTATGCCTAGCGGCGCGCCCACGACGGTAACGGTAAGCGCGATGCCGGCGACCATCAGCGCAAAACCGAGTACTCCGGCGAAGAGCCGCCCGACGAGACCGAGTATCAGCGTCAGCAAACGCCAGATCGCATAGAACGGCCACAGAAGCAGTGGAACACCGGTTGTGTTGCTCATGTTTGTCGGCCCCCGCGGTCCCGATATAGAAAAGATATCGGCCCGTTCCCAGCGAATGCAAGGGACGCTCCGTTAGCGGCGGATACCGAGCACGCGTCCGAAGCGTTCCGGAACGCTTGCGATCTGCACGGTCGCCAGTTTTTCGCGCACGTCGTCGGGGAACGGCGCACTCCTGCGGCTCGCAAGATCGACGTTCATGCACAGGCATTCGTTGGTGGATACCAGTCGACCGGTAGCTTCGCTGTACATCTCGTGGAAATAGTGGATGCGCTTCGCGTCGTGATCCATGAGTCGCGTGTCGATGCGAACGTCGTCACCTTCGAAAAGTTCGCCCAGGTAGTCGACGTTCATTCCCAGCGTGAAGACGGAGCAGCCGCTCTGTTCCGGATACGCAAGTCCGAGACCCCAGTCTTCGTAGACGGTATCGGTGGCCTCATCGAACGCAACGACGTAGTAGGCAACGTTCATATGGCCGTTGTGGTCGATCCACTCCGGCCGAACCGTGCAGCGGTGGCTGGCGAGTCCGTTCACATTTGCATGACCTGAGCGACTTCGAGCGTGCCCATCTCGAGGAACGGGCACTCCTTTGCGATCGCAATCGCGTCATCAAGGCTGTCAGCGCGCACGATCGAGAATCCCGTGAGTTTGCGGTCGGGGTCGGCATCCGCAACCCCGTCGGGGCCTATCGTCTTGGACATGGCCAGCGGCGTGCCCGGGTTGACGATGGCATCGCCGAGATTCGTGATCCACGCGTCCCATTTTTCCTTCTGTGCCTTGCCTTCCTCGGGTGTCGCGGGCTGGCGCCCGCCGATATAGGCAATGATGTAGTCGGCCATCACATTCTCCTGGCAGTTCGGTTTCCGTTTGTAATACTCGCCAATTACCATTGCGAGTCATGAACAAGCTACTCACGATTCTAGCAGTCGCGACCGCCGTCGCCGGCTGCGCGAGCCCGACGCCTGCGGAGAAACCGCAGTCTGCCCGCAACGTCATCCTGTTCATCGGCGACGGCATGGGCGTGTCCACGGTGACGGCAGCGCGGATTTTCGACGGCCAGTCGCGGGGGCTCGCAGGCGAAGAACACGTTCTTGCCTTCGAGGAGTTCCCGAACGTCGCACTGGTAAAGACCTACAACACCAATCAGCAGGTCCCGGACTCGGCCGGCACCGCGACGGCCATGATGACGGGCACGAAAACGCGCGCCGGTGTCATCAACGTCTCGCCGGACGCGGCGCGAGGGAGCTGCGCGGGGGCACTCGAGAACCCGCTGGTTCCATTGAGCCGAACCGCGAAGGAGCGCGGCCTTGCCGTTGGCGTCGTCACGACGACGCGGTTGACGCACGCAACGCCGGCCACGGTCTATGCGAATTCACCGGAGCGTGACTGGGAGAGCGACAAGTACCTGTCTGACGAGCAATGGGCGCTTGGCTGTCGCGACATTGCCTGGCAGCTCACGCATCCAGACGACGAAGCCGGGCTGGACATTGCGATGGGCGGCGGCCGCGGCGAATTCGTGGGCGCCGGTGGTAACCGCAAAGATCCGGCGGCGGACCTGATCGCCGACTGGCTGGCGGCTTCACCGGACCGGCAGTTCGTCGATACGGCGGAGGGCCTGAAATCGCTGCGTCCCGGCGCCAACGTGATCGGCCTGTTCTCCCGATCACACATGAGCTACGTTGCGCGGCGCAAACCGGACACGACCCAGCCAATGCTGGCGGAGCTCACTGCCGCCGCGATCGATCACCTGGCGGGCAGCCCCGATGGCTATTTCCTGATGGTCGAGGGCGGCCGCATCGACCACGGCCACCACATCGGCAAGCCGGGCTATGCGCTCGTCGAGACACAGGCGTTCGCCCGCGCCGTCGAAACCGCGCTTGCCAGGGTCGACCTCGACGACACACTGATACTCGTCACGGCGGATCACTCTCACGCGTTCACGCTCGCCGGCTACCCGACGCGCGGCAACCCGATCCTCGGCCTCGTGGTCGAGAATGACAGGCGCGGCGAGCCGAACCCGTCGCCGTCCGTCGATGCCGACGGCGTGCCCTACACCAGTGTGGGTTATGCCAATGGGCCGGGCGCGGTGCGACAGGTACCGAGGCCGGAGCCCGAGACCGGCGTCTATTCGGTCGCGCAGGCGCTCGTCCCGGTCGTGCATACACGGGTTGACGGGTCGCCGGACAACGGCGAGACCCACAGCGGCGAGGACGTGGCGTTGTACGCAATTGGGCCCGGTTCGGATGCCGTCCGCGGCGTCATCGAACAGAACCGAATCTTCGACATCATGAGGGCCGCCTACGGCTGGTAGTCAGCCGCGGGGCGAATCGAGCGAGAATTCCTCGAGGCTCTCCAGCACGCGGTCCGCGTTACCGAAGTCCTGTCCGGATGTGAAGTCTCCGGGGGTCGCGATCGTGTAGATGCCGGTTGCCCTCGACGACGCAACGGATGCGGCACTGTCTTCGATCGCTATCGCGGCGTCCTTCGAGACGCCGAGGGTCTGCAGCGCGAGGCGATAGACGTCCGGGGCAGGTTTCGGGCGATTGACGTCGTTGACGGTCAGCACCGCGCTGAAATCAGGTAGCGGCAGGTCGCTGCCCGCGGCTGCCGCGATAGCATCGATGTTGGTCCGCTGCGTCGTCGTTACCAGGGCAAGCTTGATGCCTCGATGCAGCGCCTCACTGACGAGTCGAGCAACGCCGGGCCTCAGGCTTACGCCGCGGTCGACGATCTCGTCGCAGGCGATTTCGGTCTTGCGGGCGTGGATCCGTTCGATGTCGGCGTCGGACAAGCGGGCGTCGCTTGCCTCGCTGAGCTCCGTGAGCCTCGCGCGCCCGCCGGACCGCGCAAGCAGGTCGCGATAGGTCTCCGCATCCCAATGCCAATCCACGCCGGCTTCGGTGAGCGCCTGGTTGTAGGCACGACGCTGTATGTCGGAGGTCTCGGCAAGAACTCCGATCGAGCCGATGAATAGCGCTTCCAGGTTCATTTTCCGTGACGTCTCCGAATTCTGTCCGCCGCGACTTCACCGATCATCATCGACGGCGCATTGGTATTGCCCGCGACGATTTCCGGCATGATCGAGGCATCGGCCACGCTGACGTTTTCGAGGCCGATAACACGAAGCTCGGCGTCCACGACGGCGCGCGGGTCGTCGCTCGAGCCCATGCGGCAGGTTCCGACCGGATGGTAGGCGGTTCCGAGCCGCGTGCCAATGACGTCCATCAGCTCTTCGTCCGTCTGGACAGACTCGCCCGGCATGACTTCGATCGCATCTCCGCCGGTCAGATCGGGGTGCGCGAGCAGCCGCCGGAGGAGCTTCACGCCGCGCAGGAATACCGCGCGGTCTTCGGCCGTCGCCAGCAGATTCAGGTCGATGTCGGGCGCCGCCTGCGGGTCACGCGACGCGAGCTTAAGCCGTCCGCGAGACTCCGGCTTCAGCAGGCATACATCGGAGTAGTAACCCCGGCCCCACGTCAGCATTGAGCCCTCGTGCCCCACGCGCGCCGGAATGAAATGAAACTGCACGTCCGGCTCCGCCAGGCCGTCGCGCGTGCACGCGAAACCACCGCCCTCGACCGTGTTGCTGGACAAGAGGCCTTTGCGGGATAGCAGGTAGCGAAACGGTGCTGCCAGGTTCTCAAGCGCCGTTGTCAGGCTCAATGCATATCCCTGCTTGCCGCCGGCGTAGTGCACGCCAAACGCAGGGTGATCGTGCAGGTTCTCGCCGACACCGTCGAGCTCGACCAGCGGTTTAATGCCGAGTCCGCGCAGGTGTTCGGCCGGGCCGACCCCGGAACGCATCAGGACGGCGGGTGAGCCGATGGCGCCGGCGCTGGTGATGACTTCTCCATCGACGTCGATACGCAAGGACTGATTGCCTCGACGAGCGTGGATTGTCACGGCACGACGGCCTTCGAATTCGATTCGGTCGACCAGGCAGTCGGTGATCACCTCGATGTTCTTCTGCGAGCGTATCGGAGCGAGATACGCATCGGCGGGACTGAAGCGGGTGCCATCGTTCATCGTGGTCTGGTAATTGCCGAGACCGAGCTGGGCGACACCGTTGAAGTCCCGGTTGTAAGGAATGTCGAGCGCCGCACCGGCGCTGATGTAGTTCCGGATCATTGGGTGCGGTGACGGCAGGTCCTGGACATGCAGCGGTCCGTCATTGCCGTGCAGATCGTCCTCACCAAGTTCGCGGTTGTTCTCGGCGCGTTTGAACCAGGGTAGTACCGACTCCCAGTCCCAGCCGGTGCAACCGGCTGCGGCCCACCCGTCGTAGTCGCTCGCCCGGCCGCGAATGTAGACCATGCTGTTGATCGAGCCTGAGCCTCCGAGGGTTTTGCCGCGCGGCACCGGGACCCGGCGGTCTGCGAGATGTCGGTGCGGTGCGGACTGGAATCGCCAGTCGAAACGCGGGTGACCCATGACGGCAACGACGCCGACCGGTATCTGGATTCGAGGGTCGCTGTTCTCGGGGCCGGCCTCGAGCAGGCACACGCGGCGCGCCGGGTCCTCGCTGAGCCGACCGGCAACGACGCAGCCGGCGGAGCCACCGCCGATGATGACCGAGTCGAACCGCACGCGTCAGTCCAGGTGTATGTTCACGCGCCGGTTCTGGCGACCTTTCTTTTCGACCTTGCCGATTCGGACCGCACCGACCTCGGCCGTGGAGCGGACGTGCGTGCCGCCGCAAGGCTGCAGGTCGACGCCTGCGATCTCCAGCAGCCGCACCGAGCCTTTGCCGCGCGGCGGTTGCACGGACATCGTTCGAACCAGTTCCGGCTGTGCGTCCAGTTCCTCCTCGGTAATCCAGCGGCAGCTGACGGGGCTGTCGGCTGCAACGAGTTCGGCCATGGCGCCCGCTACGGCCTCCTTGTCCACCGTGTCTTCCATGTTGAAGTCGAGTCGGCTCTTGTCGACTGAGATGTTCCCGCCGGTAACGTCGTAACGCAGGATCGAACCGAGCAGATGCATTGCCGTGTGCATGCGCATGTGCCGATAGCGCCGATCCCAGTCGATTGCGAGCGAAACGGGTGTGCCCACGGCCGGCGGAGCCTCACCGTCCGCCACGACGTGGACGATGTCGCCATCTGCCCCGTAGCGGGTATCGACGACCTGCACGCTGTTGCCTTCCCAGCTGACGTGCCCCGTATCACCCGGTTGGCCGCCACCGAGCGGGTAGAAGACGGTCTGGTCGACATAGAAGCCCTGCTCATCGACCGAGCTCACCGTCGCATTGCATTCCTTCAGGTAGCTGTCGTTCCGGAAAAGCTCGTCGGCTGG